>NZ_JAEKNS010000136.1:0-7109 GCF_016464765.1 Candidatus Aeolococcus gillhamiae
CCGCGCCGCCGGACGGAGCCCCGCCGCCGGCGGCGAAGGCAGCCCACGGGTTGGCCCCTCCGGCCGGCCCTCCACCGCCGCTCTTGCTGACCGGCTCGGCGCGCTCCACCCCGGGCACCGCGCTGAGCGCCGCCAGCAGCGCCTCACGGTCGCCAGCGGCCACAGCGATGCCCACCTCCAGGCTGTTCTGCCCCGGGACCGTCTCGGTCAGCGCTTCCGGCGTGTCCATGGCGAGGATCTTGCCGCGGTCCATGATCGCCACCCGGGCGCACAGCTCGGCCGCCTCGTCCATGTCGTGGGTGGTGAGGATCATGGTGACCCCGCGCGACCTGAGATCGCGCAGGCGGTCCCACACGAACAGTCGCGCCTGCGGGTCGAGCCCGGTGGTCGGCTCGTCGAGGAAGAGCACCTCGGGCTGATGCATGAGGGCGCGCGCGATCATGATCCGCTGCGATTGGCCCCCCGAGAAGAAGTCGACCTTGTCGTCGGCGCGGTCGAGGAGCCCGAACTCCTCGAGCAGCGCGTTGGCGCGGCGCGTCCGTTCGGCGGCCGGGATCCCGAAGTACGCCGCGTGGAACAGGAGGATCTGCCGCGCCGACAGCGCCCGGTCGAGGTTGGATCGCTGCGGGACGGTGGCCAACCGCCGCTTCGCCGCCACGGGGTCGCGCATCACGTCGATCCCGGTCACCATGGCCAGCCCGCTGGTGGGGCGTACGCGCGTGGTCAGCACGCCGACGGTCGTCGTCTTGCCGGCGCCGTTGGGGCCGAGCAGTCCGAACACCTCGCCGTGGGCGACCGAGAAGCTCACCCCGTCCACAGCATTGGTGGGCCGCTTCGGGTAGCGCTTGACCAACTCCTGCACCATCACTGGCAACGCGTCGCCGGTTGCAGGGGACGCGGCGGCGCGCTCGACTTGGCTGATCATGCCGTCGAGTCTCGCAGGGACAGGCGCGCCGCCGTCCGCGGTCGACCAACTCCGCACCCGCGCTACCGTTGACCCGCCAACCAACAGGCACTCCAGGAGCGGTGGACATGAAGATCGGCATCATCGGCGCGGGCAACATCGGCGCCGCCCTCACCCACCGCCTCACTGCCCTGGGTCACGAGGTCAAGGTCGCCAACTCGCGCGGCCCGGAGACCCTCACCGAACTCGCCGTCGAGACTGGCGCCACCGCAGTGCCAGTGGCCGAGGCGGTGCACGACGTCGACCTGGTGGTCGTGACCATCCCCCAGAAGGGCGTTCCCACCCTTCCGCACGGGCTGTTCGACGGGGTGCCGGACGACGTCGGCGTCGTGGACACCAACAACTACTATCCGCAGCGCGACGGCCGCATCGAGGAGATCGAGGGCGGCACGACCGAGAGCCGCTGGGTGTCGCAGCAGCTGGGCCGCCCTGTCGTCAAGGCGTTCAACACCATCCGGTCTCAGCACCTGCTCGAGCGCGGCCAGGCCGCCGGCAGCCCCGGCCGCATCGCCCTGCCCGTCGCCGGCGACGACGACGATGCCAAGGCGGTGGTTCTCACCCTCGTCGGCGAGCTCGGCTTCGATGGTGTCGATGCCGGCGGCCTCGACGAGTCCTGGCGCCAGCAGCCCGGTAGCCCGGTGTACGCGGCCGACCTCGACGCCGACGGTGTGCGTCGCGCCCTGGCGGAGGCAAGCCCGGAGCGCGCGGCGGATTTCCGAGGCTGACGCATACAGCGCGACTGCAATCAGTATGCGCAGAATGCACTCGATGACCAGTGCCGCCACGCCCGCTGCAAAGAGCGGCCTCCGGCGCGAGCAGGTCGCCCTCACCGAGCGCCGCGTCCTCGAGGCGGCCACCGGGCTCTTCATCGAGCGCGGCTACGTGGCCACATCGCTGCTCGCGGTGGCCGAAGCCGCCGGTGTCTCTCCACGCACCGTGTACGTCCGGTTCCACTCCAAGGCGCGCCTCTTCGAGCGCTGCCTCGAGACCAGCGCCGTCGGAGGACAGCCGCTGGTGGGACCGGCCCTCGAGGGCCTCATCCTCGACCAGCGCCTCGACGCGATCGTCGAGATGGGCCGCTCCACCATGGAGCGGTCCGCGGCGCTCCTCGGCGTCGCCGCGCAGGCGGCAGCGGTCGAACCGGAGATCGCCGCCGTGGAGCGGGTCGCCATGCAGCGCGCGCTCGGCGACTTCCGTGCGTTCGCCGAGCGGCTGGAGAGCGACGGCCTGCTGCCCCGCGCCGTCACCGCGGCCGCGGTCACGGACATCCTCTGGGTGCTCGCCGGCCCGCGCGCGATCGTCAGTCTCACCACCGACCGTGGCTGGACGCCGGCGCGCTTCGCCACCTGGCTCGACGTCACCCTCCGTGCCTTCCTGCGCGGACGCTAGCGCCCTCAGCCCGCGAACGAGAGCCCGTTCTCCTCGAGGGCGGCGCGGAGCGCGGCGACCGCCGTCGGCCCCATGCCGTGCAGCGTGAGCAGCTCCGCCTCGGTCACGTCGCAGAACTGCGAGAGCCGGGTGTACCCCGCGTGCTCCAGCGCGCGCCGCGCCGGCGCCGACAGCTTCGGCATCAGCGCGCCCCCGGTCTTGTCCCTGGTCACACCTGGCATTGTGCGGCGCCGCCGGCCGCGGCCGTGTAGCCGGAGCAAGGACACATCGCCCAACATCGACACCGTGCCGGACGACCTCACCATTTGCCGCCTCGGAAGTGGCGACGACGCCGACGTCATGGACGCCGCCGACCTCTTCGACCAGCCGCCGCAGCAGCCGTGGGTGGGCTCCTTCCTCCGCGACCCCACCCACCACCTGCTCCTCGCCTGCCGCGCCGGCCAGCCGGTCGGCTTCGTCACCGGGGTCGAGATGATCCACCCGGACAAGGGCAGGGAGATGTTCGTCTACGAGCTCGCCGTCGCCCCCGACGAACGCCGCCGCGGCGTCGCCAAGGCGCTGCTCCGTGAGCTCGCCGCGATCGCCCGTCAGCGCCACTGCTACGACATGTGGACCCTCACCGACGCGGACAACACCGCCGCTCTCGGCGCCTACCGCGCGTCCGGCGCGAATGAGGAGAGCGAGCACGTGATGCTCACCTGGGACTGGTCGGCTCCCGGTCGCGAGCCGCTTCCCTCCTGACCCCTCAAAGGCTCCAGTGGGTGGCCTCGGCGGGGTCGTAGACGCAGAAGCTGCCCGTCTGAACCGAGCGCTGCAGGTGCCGCCCCAAGGCGGGGTGCCCCGCGACGATGCGGTTGATCGCGTCCCGGATCCGCCACGCCACCGCCTTTCGCGCCCGCTCGGCCGGATCAAGAGCGCGTCGGGGCCGCCCGCCAAGTCCCACCGCAGCACCGAGTTCGGCGAGGATCAGTTCGCGCTCGTCGCGCGCGCGGCTCGCCCGGACAGGGTCGTTGCACCTTTCCGTATCGGCGATCGTCTCCTCCAGCTCGACCAGCCTCGCGCGGTACTGCGCGCGCGCCTCCGCGTCCAGCACCTCGCCGACGTCACCCTCGAGCCCGGCGCCGCCCTCTGGCCACCCCCGGCGCCGTCCTTCGCCGCTGACCAGGTCCACAGCTGCAACCCCTTGGCCACGGGCGGCGATGAGACGCCCCAGGTCACGCATCCCCTTGCTGTCCTTGACGCGCGTCACCACCCCCGCGTAGGCCAGCGACCAGAACTCCCCTTCCCGGAGGAAGGAGTTCCCGGGGATGCTCCCGAGCTCCGCCACCCCGATCGTCGTGGGCGGAGCCGCCGCCGCGCGCGCCTCCTCGATCGCCTCAGCGAGTGTCAGCGCTGCACCCGCCTCCTCAAGAGCATCCGCCGCCGGGGCGTCGAGCCCCTCGCGCGCCGCCTCCATCAACCGCTGGCGACGCTGCGCCTCATCGGGCGTCTCCCTGTACCCGGTGCGCCGCAACGCCACGCGACTGGCTGCCAGCAGCCGAACGCCAGCGCCGCCATCACCCGCCCGTGTGACGAGGACAGCTGCCTGCTCGATGAGATACCCACAGCTGGTGGGGTCGGCGTCGCTGGCAGCGGCAAGCTCGCCCCGCAGGAACGGGATGGCCCTGGCGAGGTCGCCGAGGTCGAGGGCCACCTCCACGACGTTGACGGCCAGCAGAGAGCCCCACACCCCATTGCCCAGTGCCACCGCGATGGCGTGCGCTTCGGCAAACAGGTCGAGCGAGCGCTGCTGCTTGCCGGTTATCGATGCGGCGACAGCGGGAGCCCACAGCGCCCACATCAGTAGCGTCGGGTCGCCCGAACGGCGAGCGAGCTTCAGTCCTTCGTCGCCGGTCCGCACAAGCGCGTCGACGTCGCCGCAGGCGTACTCGGCGAGCGCCCGCGCGTGCAGCACCATCGCGAGGTCCTGCGCCGATCCATTCTCGGCCGTCAGCCGGTACGCCTCCTCCACGAGCGACCGTCCCACCGCGGCCTCGCCCGCCTCACTGATGAGCCAGCCCTCCATGCAGAGAGCCCGGGCATGTAACTGGCCGCCCACCGCGGCAGCCCGGTGACCCCACGCTGCGCCCTCCCGGTACAGGCAGCGATGCCGGCAGTACACCATCAGCGCCGTCGCCAGTCGCGCGGCCGCGTCAGGATCGTGCTCGAAGCCCCACGCCAGCGCTGCGCGGATGTTGTCGCGCTCGGCGTCGAGCCGGAGCAGCCACGGCGCATCCGGTCCACCGCGGATCGGCTCTTCGGCCGCCTCGGCCAGGCCGGCGAGGTAGCCGAGCGCCTCGCTCCGCGTCCGCTCCTCCTCGCCATCCGGCCGCGCCGCGAGCCGGTCCGCCGCGTACTGCCGCACGGGTTCCAGCAGGCGGTAGCGCGCCTCGTCCGTCGCGGTCGTGTCCGCCACCACCAGCGAGCGGTTGACCAGCGCCGCGATCAGCTCGAGGGTGGACTCGCCGCCCGAATCACTCCCGGCGACTGCATCGGCGCCTTCCAGCGAGAATCCGCCGCCGAACACCGACAACCGCACCAACGCCGTCGCCTGCGCCGGCGTGAGCAAGCGCTCGCTCCACTCCAGCGCCGCGCGGATGCTTCGGTGCCTGGTGGGGCGGCCGGTGCCCGACCGGCCGAGCAGCACCAGGCTGCCATCGAGCCGGTCGCACACCTGCTTCAGCGAAAGCACCGGAACCCACGCGGCGGCCAGTTCGAGCGCCAGCGGCAGGCCGTCGAGGCGGCGGCAGATCTCGGCGACGTCAGCCGCCAGGTCGGGCGGAAGCGAGCCGTCTCCATCGAGCAACCGCGCCCGATCGGCGAACAGCACCATTGCCTCGCTCACCGCATGGGCGGCGCGCACATCACCGGACTCCGGCAGTCGCAGTGGCGGCAAAGGAACCACGCGTTCGCCCTTCACCGCCAGCGGCTCGCGGCTGGTGGTCAGCACGGTGAGCCCGGGGCACCGCGTCAGCAACTCCCAGCTGGCCTCGGCCGCCCCGGCCACGACGTGCTCGCAATTGTCAAGGACGAGCAGCTGCCGCCCCACGTTCAGCCGCCGCACCGCGCGCTCGAGCGCGGCCGTCTGCGCGTCGCGGGGCGCGGACGTCGCTTCCGCGATGGCCGTGGCCACCAACTCGCCGCTTCCCACACGGGCCAGCTCGACGAACCACACCCCCTCCGGGAAATCGAACACCGCGCCCCGCGCCAGTTCGGTGACGAGCCGCGTCTTGCCGACACCTCCGGTGCCGGTGACGGTGACCAGCCGGTCCGTCGCGAGCAGTTGGCGCAGCTGACCCAGCTCCCGGCCCCGCCCGAAGAACGTCGAGAGCTCCACGGGCAGGTTCTGGTCGGAGGCCAGCCGAATCGCCATGCTGGCGAACGGTAGGGCGCGTGCGATCGAGGGTCAACCGCGACCGCACCCAACGCGCACAGGGTGGGCGACGCGCGACGCGTCACCCACCCTGGCATCACAGCTGTCGCGACCGTCGGTGACTGCTCAGTCGTCACCCCCTCGGCTGTTGAGGGAGCCGTGTGTCGCTCCAGCTGAATCGGTGTAGGTGCCGAGCAGGGTTCCCCCGTCGTTGATGGCCTGGAGCGTGCTGTTCACTCCCTTGGGGTCGTCAACGGTCGTGTAGCGGCCGTCGCGCATCACGAAGCCATGGGTGGCCGGCGTGGCCGTTCCGTTGATCGTGACCATTCCCTTGATGTAGTAGCCCACCAGCGTGCCGTGGTTGTCGACGGTGAATCCCACAGTGCCCTCACCGGGGTTCTTGCCCGCCCTGGGATCGTTGAACTCGCGGTAGTGGCCGTTGCGGTACAGCACCGCGTGCTGGACGTTGTTGCTGTCGTGCCACCCGCCCGCCACGACGCCGTGGTCGTTGACGCTGCCGAAGAAGGTGCCCTGGGCGGCCAGCTTGCTCGACGTGGGATGGTCGACGATCGTGTATTGCCCGTGGTCGAGGATGAACCCGTGGTAGGCGCCGCCGTCGTCGATGAAGAGGCCGGCGATCAGGCCTGCGTCATTGTTGCCCTGCGGAATCGTCCCAGAGCCGGCGCCGCACGTGGGGCACGGCACATCGATGGTCGTGTACTGCTTGTTCTGAAGGATGAAGCCGTGGTACGCGCCGGTGGTGCCATCGACGTAGTACCCCACCACCAGGCCGTCCGAGTTGATGTTGATGGGAGTCGTGCCCTGTCCCTGACCGGTTCCCGCGTTGGGATCCGTGATCGCGGAGTACCTCCCGTCGCGGAGGAGATAGCCGAAGTTGTAGCCGTTCCCGTCGACCCAGTTGCCGACGACGTCGCCCTGCTTGTTGATCCCCGACGGGAACGTGCCCTGTCCGGGTCCCGTTCCCGCGCCGGGATGGTCGATGGTCCGGAACCCGCGGTCGCGCTGGTGGTGCCCGGCCGCCTGCGTCAGGGACGCCGACAAGCCCATTCCCGCAAGGGCGACAACCGCTCCCAGTACCGCCGACCTCCTCGCCCGCCTCAACTGCTTCGCTCGCATCGCGTCTCTCCTGCAGAGGCCGCCCCACCTGAGCGTGGTACCCCTGCTCAAGGAGGCGCTAGGGATCACCTAGTGCAGCGTCCAGCAAATAGATTGACGGTGAGATGGCTGTCTGGGATGATGCTGTCGTGTCATCGGCGGCAGCTGCACTCTACGTCTCTGCGGAGCAGCGCGAGGTGCTCGAGACCTGGTCTCGCAGCCATGCCA
>NZ_JAEKNS010000063.1:0-33472 GCF_016464765.1 Candidatus Aeolococcus gillhamiae
TCCGGGTTAGCTCAGCGGTAGAGCAGGCGGCTGTTAACCGCAAGGTCACTGGTTCGAATCCAGTACCCGGAGCCATCGCCACATTCGAAGGGGACGACACACCATGGCCGACGCTCCAGCACGCAACACACCAGGGCCAGACCTCGATCCGCTAGACGCTGCTGCTCCGCTCGAAGAGCGAACAGCCCGCAGCGCCGCCGCTGCCGCCATCCCCAGCGTCGCGGAGCGCACTGACGCGGGCGCGTCCGATGTGGAGCTTGTGGGGCGGACTGCCGGGCTCCGAGCCCAACTGGGCGACGAGGCAGAGGTCCCTGTCCTTGTCGGGGTCGCGTCGTCCACCTCTGTCGACGGGCGCGCCGCCGGCGAGATCGGTCGGATCGCGAGTGGCGCGCCTCCACTCCAGAGTCCCCCCGCGGATGCGCTGCCAGTGTGGTCGTTCCGAGACGGCGCTGGGCGTGGCGCGCGCGTCGAACCGTCGCTCGCGCCGACGGACCGCAACCAGGTCGAGCTGCCCTTCACCCCGGCCACAGAGTTGGTGGCGCCCACGGCCCCCCCGGACCGACCGCAGCCGCTGTTCGGGCCCGTCGGGCGCGGACGATCCCCGTTGTTCGTCGCCCTGCTGTCGGCGGTGACGCTCGGCGTCTACGCGCTGATCTGGCACCACCGTATCAACCGCGAGCTCGAGGAGTTCGACCCGAAGCTCCACTCACGGCCCATGCGCAGCGCCGTCGCAGTTGCCGTCCCCTGGGTGATCGGGTTGGTCAGCACGGTCGCGGGGGCGGCGCTGATCGTCGGCGAGCGGCTGTCCGTCCATCTGCCGCTCGCCTCGCACGTGACCACAGGCCAGTCCTACTTCTTGCTGGCCGGCCTGGTCGCGGTCCCGTACCTCACGCTCCTGGTGCCGTTCAGCGTGGTCGCGGTGGTGATGACGCTCGAGCGACTGCGCTGTGTCGAGGAGCACGTCGGCACGACGACCGACCGGCAGGTGAGGGCGGTAGGCAGCTCCATGCTGCTCGCCATCCCAGTGATCGGTGGCCTGGTGCTCCTCGGAGTGGCCCAGCGCAGGCTCAACGCAGTGTGGGATGCCGTGGCACCGTCGGGGCGCCTCTCGCTCTGAGCAGCCTCGACCCGCCGCCGCCACCCCCGCCACCGCCACCACCCCCGGAATGGCGTGGTGGCGCAGCGCCCGCGTCGGGGGCCGAGGAGCGCCAGGGCAGGCGGCGGCGGAGCGCGCTGCAGACCCCCGGCTACGTCGACCGCATGGACGTCGCCGACGACGCCGACGGGCGGGTGGCGATCTTCAGCATCGACGCCGCCCACCGGCTCGACACCGGGGGGACGCCGCCGCCTCCGTCGGACCTGCCGGGGCCGGCCGGAACGGCGGCGAGGCTGGGGACCTTGCTGGACAGCACCTACGCGGGTGTCGGGATCGCCGTCGTGCTCGTCGTCATCCTGGTGCTGGGGCTCGTGCTGGCCTGCCACTAGCAAAACGGCCTGCTCACACAAATCAGTGTGTTACACTACCTTGTGTGAGCAGAAGCACGTTCGGCGCCGGCGAGGAGCTGGCGGGCCAACCGACCGATGCCGAGCTGATCGCCCAGGTGTTGGGCGGCTCTCGGCCATCGCCTGCGGTCGCGCGGTGCGCTGCGACGGTCGCCCGGCTTCCGCTCTGGGAGCGTCGCGTGCTCGGCGCCGCTGGGCTGGTGCGCGAGCACGGCGTCACGCCGGACCGTGCCCTGCGCCTGGCCGCCGTCTGGGAGCTGGCGGAGCGCTGGTTTCCTGACGACCGCCCGGCGATCACATCGCCTCGGGAGGCGGTGCTGTTGCTCGGCGGCCTGCGCTCCGCCTGCCGCGAGCAGGTGTGGGTGCTCATGCTCGACGCTCGCCACCGACCGATCTCATGCGAGACCGTGGCGGTGGGCACGATCAACAGCTCCCGGCTGGCACCACGCGACGTGCTCGCTCCGGCGTTGCGTGCCGGGTCAGCCGCGCTCGTGGTGGCGCACAACCATCCATCCGGGGATCCCGCGCCATCGCGAGCCGATCGGCAGGTGACCGATGCGCTCCGCAGCGCCGCTGCGCTGGTCGGCATCCCGATGCTCGACCACATCATCGTCGCGGCGCGCGGTCATCACTCCTTCCGCGAAGTGGAGGGATGGGACGTGGTGACCGCGGCCTGAGCGTGGGTCAGGAGAACGCGTCCTCGCCGGTGATCGCCTTGCCGAGGATGAGGGTATGCACCTCCTCCGTCCCCTCGTACGTCAGGACGGACTCGAGGTTGTTCATGTGGCGCACCACCGGGTACTCGAGGGTGATGCCGTTGGCGCCCAGGATTGTGCGCGCCTCGCGGGCGATGTCGATGGCGGCGCGCACGTTGGCTCGCTTGGCCAGCGACACCTGCACCGGGTGCAGCCGCCCCTGATCCTTGAGGGTCCCCAGGCGGTGCGCCACCAGCCGGCCCTGAACCAGCGAGGTCGCCATGGTGGCGAGCTTGGCCTGGGTGAGCTGGAAACCTCCGATCGGGCGGTCGAACATTCGACGCGTCTTGCCGTACTCGACGGCGGCCGCAAAACACGCGCGCGCGGCGCCCATGGCCCCCCAGGCGATGCCGTAGCGGGCCTCGTTGAGACAGGAGAGCGGACCGCGCATCCCGCTGACATCGGGCAGCATCGCGCTCTCCGGCAGCTCCACCGAGTCGAAGTGCAGCTCGCTGGTCACCGACGCGCGCAGCGACAGCTTGCGATGGATATCCGCCGCAGTGAAGCCGGGCGTACCGCGCTCCACGAGGAACCCGCGCACGCCGTCATCGGTCTTCGCCCAGACCACAGCCACGTCGGCCACCGACCCGTTGGTGATCCACATCTTGCTCCCGTTGAGCAACCACCCGCTGCCGGTGCGCGTCGCGGTGGTGCGCATGGCGGTGGGGTCGCTGCCAGCATCAGCCTCGGTCAACCCGAAGCAGCCCACCATGGTCCCTGCGGCCATCTCTGGCAAGAACTTCTGCTTTTGCTGCTCACTGCCGTAGGCGCGGATCGGGAACATCGCCAGCGATCCCTGCACTGACACGAACGAGCGCAGTCCGCTGTCTCCCGCCTCCAGTTCCTCGCAGGCAACGCCGTACGCGACGGCGGTGGCGCCCGCACAGCCGTAGCCCTTGAGATGCATGCCGAGCAGCCCGAGCCCGGCGAGCTCGGCGATCAGCTCACGCGGGAAGGTGGCGGCCTCGAAATGGTCGCCGATGATCGGCAGTACGCGCTCGCGCACCATCGAGCGCACCGTGTCCCTGACCAGGCGCTCATCGTCGCTGAGCAGGTCGTCGACGCTGTAGAGGTCGCTCGAACTCGGCAACGAGGCGGGTGCCTGTCGGGGCTGGTTCGTGGTCACCGCCAGATTGAACCACGCCGCCGGGGGGCTCAGGCGAGTGCGGCCGCCGTCGACGATCGACGAGCGGTCCGCATCTGGTCGCGCAACGCCGCTTCCGAGGTGAAGCCCACTTTGACGGCGATCGTCTGCCCGTCGCGACTGAGCACCACTGTCGTCGGCAGGGTCATCACGCGGTACATCTGCGCCCAGGCGGGTTCACACGCGACATCGATCTCACGGATGATCACGTCCTCGAGGAGGCTGCGCAGGCGCTGCAGAGCCGGTCGCTGGGCGCCGTGGCACACCGTGCAGTTCGCGCCCGTGACGTACAGGATGTCGGGCAGCTCGCCGAGGTGGCTCCGCGTGGACGTCCCCAGGACTGCTCTGCCGACGAGACGACGCTGCGCCGCCAGCGCGACCCAGGCCGCGACCGCGGCCAGGGGCGCGATCAGCGGTGACATCGTCAGCCGGCGGCGGCGCGGCGTCGGGTCAGCGGGAGGAGACCCGCCCGGACCAGCTGCGGGCACACGATGCAGGCGACGCAGGTGTCGAAGGCGAAGTTGAGGAACGCGAGCGCGATCACGATCAGCCGAGCGACCAGGCGACGGTGAGCTGGCCGAGCACCGCGGCGACGCTGGCGGCCACGATGACCATCGCGAAAAGGGTACTGGAATGGTCGGGTTTCTCGGACTGCCGGCGCATGGGCCGGAGCGGGTACGCTCGCCACCGCGACAGCCCAACGCCACCAGAGGGTTTTCAGCGGTGCCCGCCAAGAAGTACGACATCGGAACGCAGCTGCGCGAGGCATTCGCTCGGGAGGCTGAGAGCGTGGTGCGCTGCCTCTTCTACGCTCGTCGCGCCGACGTCGAGGGTCGCGCCGACATCGCCGCCGTCCTCCGTTCCATCGCCGACGGCGAGATCAGCCAAGCGTTCGGCCATCTCGAGTTCCTCGAGGAGACCGGTGATCCGCTGGCCGGCGGGGGAGACGCGGCCGGCGACCTTGCCGCCGTGATCGAGGTGGAGGGCCGGGCCGTCGAGCGCTACACCGAGCTTGCCGCGGGGGCCCGCGCCGCAGGCATGAGCGACGCGGCCGGTTGGTTCGACAGCCTGGTCGACGCCGAGTCCGTCCACCTCGGGGTGCTCCGCCGCGCCGCGGCAATGGATCTCTAAAGTGGAGCGGTTCGCGGCCGGCGAGGTGCGCATCGGCCCCGCGTACGAGTCCGAGCGGATTGCCGTCCGCGCCGAGCTCGCGTCCAGCGCCGAGCAGCGCAGGGTGGCGCTCGGTGCCGACCTGGTCCTCGTCTTCGAAAGCCGCGAGACGGTGCGCCTGGCGCTCGAGGAGTCGCTTCGAGCCGAGCGAACCAGCCACCACGAGCGGATCGCCGCTGAGGCGGACGCTTTCTCGGTGCTCACGGGTGGCGGGCACGACCTCGCCGCGACCCTGTATGTCGACGTCGCCGACCCGGTGGCCCTCGCCGAGCGCCTCGGCGAGCTGAGCGGGGTCGAGGACACCGTGTACCTCGAGGTGGCAGGACGCCGGGTCGCCGGCCGACCCCACCCGGCAGACAGCGGCTCAGGGGCTTTTCACCTTCTCTTCGCGCTCGACGACGGGCAGCGCGCCGCGCTGCTCGGCGGCGCCGCGGTGGCGGCCGGCGCGGACCATCAGGGCTGCCGGACGTCGATCACGTTGAGCGCGGACCAGGGACGCGCGATCGGCGCCGACCTGCGCGGGTGAGCGGAGCGCACGGCGCACCGCGGGTGTGCCGTGCCGGCATCGTCCCGATGCTCGTCGCCGCCGTGCTGACGGTGGTGCTGGCCGGCTGTGGCGACACCACGTCGCAACCCGCCTGGGTTCACGCCCACCCGGACACCTCGGTGCTGGCGTTCCAGACCACGGCTCCCGGAGTTTGTGCCATAACCGTCCAATACCCGAACGACGCGCCGGCGGCCATCGGCTACCTCGGCAGCACCTACGTGCAGGTGCAGCGGCGCCCCCACCCCGCGTCGACCGCGGGCCGCGACCTCGGGAACTCCGCGGATTGGCGGGTGCTGCTGCTGAGAGGCGGTGACCTGCTTCTGGTGACCCCAGGAGACGCGTTCGACTACCGACTCGAAGCTACCTGCTAGGGCGAGGGGGGAACTGCCGTCCCCTGCGAGAATGGTTGCGATGACTGAACGCGCCGGAGTCCTGCCCTTCACGTCGCTGGTCGGCCAGGACACCATGAAGCAGGCGCTGCTCCTCAACGCCGTCAACCCGGCCATCGGCGGCGTGCTCATCCGCGGGGAGAAGGGCACCGCCAAGTCGACGGCGGTGCGCGGGCTGGCGGTGCTGCTGCCCGACGTGGCCGTTGTCGCCGGCTGCCGCTTCCACTGTGACCCCGGTGCGCCGGCGCTGTGGTGCGAGGAGTGCACGGCGCGAGCGCACGCGGGCGAGACCCTGCACAGCGTGTCGCGGCCCATGCGTGTCGTCGAGCTGCCGGTCAACGCCAGCGAGGACCGGGTGGTCGGTAGCATCGACGTCGAGTCGGCCATCAAGCGAGGCGAGCGGCGATTCGAGCCCGGGCTTCTCGCCGCGGCCAACCGCAACCTCCTCTACGTCGACGAGGTCAACCTTCTCGACGACCACCTCGTCGACGTCCTCCTCGACGCGGCCGCCATGGGTGTCAACACCGTGGAACGCGAAGGTGTGTCGCTGTCGCACCCGGCCCGCCTGATGCTGGTCGGCACCATGAACCCGGAGGAGGGGGAGCTGCGCCCGCAGCTGCTCGACCGCTTTGGGCTGTGCGTCGACGTCGGCGGCCTGCAGGCGCTCGAGGACCGCGTGCGGGTGATGCAGCGGGACCGTCGGGCCGCCGAGGACACCTCGCCCGACGAGGATCGTGACCAAGAACGGCTCCGCGCCATCATCGCCCGCGCCACCGAATTGCTGCCGCTGGTCCGCGTCAGCAGGTCCATGCGTCAGTTCATCGCGCTCATCTGCATCGAGGCGGGAGCGGTCGGGCATCGCGCCGACATCGTGATCAGCCGCACCGCCCAGACCATCTGCGCCTGGCGCGAGGCCGAGGCCCTCGAGGCTGCGGGCTCGACCGACCCGGCTACGGCGATCGAGGACCTGATGGTGAGCGCCGCCGACGTGGTCACCGCGGCGGACCTGGCCCTGGCGCATCGCCGCCGAGACCATCCCTCGGACGGCAGCAGCGCACCGTCGCCCGTCGAGGCGGCGCGCGAACGGATGGAGGAGATGCGCCAGAACACCGAGACGCCGGCGGGCGAGTCGGACTCGAACGCGGAGTCGGAGGACAGCGAGATCCCACAGGAGTCCACGACGTCGGCGGAGCAGGGAGAGGGTGCCTCCCACGGCGACCAGGCGCGTGGCACCGAGTCGACGGCGTCAGGCCCTCCGCAGCTGTACTCGGGCGAGCTGTTCCCGGTTCGCAAGATCAGCCTCCCGCGCGACCGTCGCAGCCGCAAGGCCGCCGGCAAGCGCAGCCAGGCGCGCAGCCCGGACCGTCGCGGCCGGTACGTGGGCGCCGTACAGACCGAGCACACGTCCGACGTCGCGTTCGATGCCACCGTTCGCGCCGCCGCTCCACACCAGCTTCGGCGCCGCGACGAGGCGGTGGCGGCGGGCGTGGTCGATGCACCGGTGCTGCACCTGGAGCGCCAGGATCTGCGCCAGAAGGTGCGCAGGCGTCGCACCGGGACGCTCATCGTCTTCGTCGTCGACGCCAGCGCATCGATGGACGCCGAACAGCGCATGCAGGCTACCAAGGGCGCCGTGCTCTCCCTGCTGCGTGACGCCTACGTCCGCCGCGACAAGGTGTCGCTGGTGGTGTTCTCGGGTCGCAGCGCCCGGGTCATCCTGCAGCCGACGTCCAGCGTCGACCTGGCGGAGGAACGGCTGCAGCGGTTGGGGGTCGGCGGTACCACGCCGCTGACGCACGGGTTGGTCGCGGGGCTCAAGGTGGTCCGCACCGAACGTCTCCGCGACTCCTCGGTGTACCCGCTCATGGTGCTGATCAGCGACGGCCGCGGCAACATCTCGCTGTTCGGCGAGGAGCCGCTGCTCGAGGCGCAGCGCCTGGCCGCACAGATCGGCGCCGAGCGCGTGCGCATGCTGGTCATCGATTCCGCTCGCGACCACATCGGCGCCAAGCCGCTGCCCGCCGTCGGGGGCCCGGCGCGCCCGGCGCGGTCGCAGCTGTTCAGCGGCGGGTACGGCTTCAACGCCTGCCTCGACCTGGCGGAGCGGTCGGGAGGCGAGTACCTGGGGCTGTACGACCTGAGCCAGGGCGCGATCCTCGCCGGGGTGGAACGCAGCCTGCGCGCGCGCTGAGCGCCGCGCCGCGAGTCGGCGACAAACAGGGACAATCGGGTCATGCAGGTCGGTCGCTCCGTCTTCCCGTTCACCGCCATCGTCGGCCAGGAGCCGATGCGCGAGGCGCTCGTCCTCAACGCCATCAACCCCGCCATCGGTGGCGTTCTCATCCGCGGCGAGAAGGGCACAGCAAAGTCGACGGCGGTGCGCGCGCTCGCCCGCCTGCTCCCCGAACAGGACGTCGTCGTGGGCTGCCAGTTCGGCTGCCCACCCGATCCGGGCGAGCAGCAGTGCCTCGACTGCAGCACGCGCAGCGCGGCAGGCGAGGAGCTGCCTCGGAAGCTCCGCCAGATGCGCGTGGTGGAGTTGCCCATCAACGCCAGCGAGGACAGGGTGGTGGGCAGCATCGACATCGAGGCGGCGATCAAGACCGGCGAGAAGCGCTTCGAGCCGGGCGTGCTTGCCGAGGCCAACCGCAACATCCTCTACGTCGACGAGGTGAACCTGCTCGACGACCACATCGTCGATGTGCTTCTCGACGCCGCCGCGATGGGTCTTAACACCGTCGAGCGCGAGGGCGTGTCAGTGTCGCACCCGGCCCGCTTCATCCTGGTTGGAACCATGAACCCTGAGGAGGGTGACCTCAGACCTCAGCTGCTCGACCGCTTTGGCCTGTGCGTCGACGTCACGGGCATCCACGACGTGGCCCAGCGCGTGGAGATCGTCGAGCGACGAGAGGAGTTCGAGGAGGATCCTGAGGCCTTCGCGCAGCGTTTCGATTCGCAGGAGAACGCCGAGGCACAGAGGATCGCGCGGGCGATCCGGACCCTTCCCGACGTGGAGATCGACCGCGACATCCTCGTCGGGATCGCCGCCCTCGGCATCGAGCTCGAGGTCGACGGCCACCGCGCCGACATCGTGACCCGCAAGAGTGCGCAGGCCCTGGCGGCCTACGAGAACCGCGACCGCGCCACCGCAGCCGACGTCGAGCGGGTCGCGCCGGCGGTGCTCGCGCACCGCGTCAAGCCTTCGGTCGCCGGCACCAAGCGCAACGTCGACCTCGGCGAGGTCATGCGGCGCGCCGTCGGCCGCGAGGAGGCCTAGGCCGCCCCGCCGTCGTCGGGCTCGTGCCCGTGCTGGCCGGTGTCGAGACGCTGCTCGGCGCCCTCGTCATTCTGCTCCTGGTCGAGCGCCTGCTCGGGCGTGGTCGGTGGCCCCTCCTCGACGGGCGCTCCGCCGGCCTTCTCGACCTCCTGGTTGCCCGGATGACCCTGCTCGGTCATACAGCCTCGTCCTCGTCATCGACGAGGGAGAGGAAGGGGCGGCGCGCGAACACCGTCTGTCGCATCAGCCGCTGTAGCAGGTTGGGCGTCCTGTAGCTGGCCACCGGTACGCTCACCGGCTTGCGCTCGATGTTGCGCCGCGAGATGTGGATACCGTGCTTAGGGAGGATCCGGCGCAGGTATCCCCAGGTGTCATAGAGACCGTTGCTCACCGACTCGTAGCCGTGCTGGAGAACCATCAACCGGGCGCTGTAGGACATCAGCTCGTGGAAGAACATTTTTTCGTCGTCCGGCCGGGGCTCGATGAGCAGGATGTCGACGTCGGGATGGTTGTGACGCACCAACTTGATGTGGTCGAGCAGCCCGTCGTGGAGCATGCCCCGGAACACCTGGTTGTAGACGCCGCGCATGCCCATGTCGGCGAGGTGGTCGCCGACGAGCCCACGCATGCCCTCGGGCGGGCTCAGGTTGCGGGTATCGACCGGGACGATGGGGTTGATGGCGACGATGAGGGTGGCCCCGCGGTCCACCGCGACGTCGATCGCGGAGATGCCCTTGATGCCGCCGTCGACGTAGTCGATGTCTTCGATGCGCACCGGCCGGAAAAGCATCGGGACGGCGCTGCTTGCCGCCGCCGCCAGGGAGATGGGAACGTGGGCGCGCGCGTTGAACCGCGAGAACACAACCCGCTGCCCGGAGTCCAGCGCGCATGCCACGATGTGCAGCTCCCGCTGCAGGTCGCGGAAATCGTTGCTGAACCCCTCGCGGGTGAGCAGGCGCTCGAGGAAGCGCACCAGCTCGGTGTTGCTGAAGACCCCAGAGGGGATGAGGGGGCTGAGCATGCCGAGGATGTCGACCGGGTTGAGCTTGCCGGGGTGACGAGCGAGCTCCCACACGATCTCCTGGGTGAGGCGTGGCAGCTTGGCGACCCGGCCGGCGACCTCGGCGATGTTCGGCCTGTAGATGCCCCATCGCGACGGGGGGCGCAGCATCTGATTGGTGCCTTCGAGCCCCAGCGCCATCTCGGTCGGCGTGATGCCGTTGACAAGGAGGGCTCCGATCATCGAACCGGCGCTGGTGCCGACGTAGATGTCGAAGTCGTTGACGCTGCTCCCCACCAGGAGGTCGTCCAGCGCGCGAAGCGCCCCGATCTCGTAGGTCAGGCCGGTGATGCCCCCGCCGCAGAGCACCAGCGCCCGCTTTCCGCCGGTGGGGTCGGGGGCGACGAGGCGCCCGTTGGTCACGCGCCTCCGGGTGGGCATGGCCGGATCATATTGGAGCGGGCGCGGCACGGTGCAACGCTTCTGCTGCATTAATCCTGAGACCAGCGTGGCTGGGCGGAGTGCCAAGGGGGAACGCAGTTCCTCCTTCGCTTAGCATGGCCGCTCGTGTCCAGCAATGCCCTCGGGCTGATCCGCAACTTCTGCATCATCGCCCACATCGACCACGGCAAGTCCACGCTCGCAGATCGACTCCTGGAGCGGACCGGCACCGTGGCGATGCGCGACATGCAGGACCAGCTGCTCGACACCCTCGACCTCGAGCGCGAGCGCGGCATCACCATCAAGGCACAGGCGGTGCGTCTCGACTACCCGGCGGTTGACGGCTGGACGTACCAGCTCAACCTCATCGACACGCCTGGCCATGTCGACTTCGCCTACGAGGTTTCGCGCTCGCTGGCAGCGTGTGAAGGGGCACTCCTTGTCGTCGACGCCTCGCAGGGGATCGAGGCGCAGACACTCGCCAACGTGTACGCCGCGCTCGAGGCAAACCTCGAGATCATCCCGGTGATCAACAAGATCGACCTCCCGGCCGCCGACCCCGAGCTGGTGCGCAGGGAGATCGAGGACGTCATCGGCCTGCCCGGCGACGGCGCGTTGCTGGCCAGCGCCCGCCAGGGCATCGGCATCGACGAGATCCTCGAGGCGGTCGTGGCCCGGGTGCCACCTCCGTCCGGCGATGTCGATGCACCGCTGCAGGCGCTCATCTTCGACAGCAAGTACGACGCTTACCGGGGCGTCATCGTGTACGTGCGCGTCATGCACGGCGTCATCCGCCAGGGGCAGCGCATCCGCATGATGGCCACCGGAAAGGACTTCATCGTCGATGAGGTGGGCGTCTTCCGGCCGCAGATGACGTCGACGGGCTCGCTCAGCCCCGGCGAGGTGGGCTACGTGGTCGCCTCCGTCAAAGACGTGCGCGACAGCAAGGTCGGCGACACGGTCACCGACGCGGCGCACTCTGCGCGGCAGGCGCTGCCCGGCTACCGGACCGTCACCCCGATGGTCTTCGCGGGCATCTTTCCGATCGACTCGGACGCTGTCCAGGACCTCAAGGAGGCGCTCGGCAAGCTCAACCTCAACGACGCCTCGCTGGTCTACGAGCCGGAGTCGTCGGTGGCGCTGGGCTTCGGCTTCCGCTGCGGATTCCTCGGCCTTCTCCACATGGAGATCGTCCAGGAGCGTCTGGAGCGCGAGTTCGACCTCGAGCTGCTCACCACCGCTCCGACGGTCGAGTACCGGGTGCGCCTGCGCAGTGGAGAGATGGTCGCGGTCGACAATCCCGCCATGCTCCCCGACCCCGCCCACATCGACGTGATCGAGGAACCGCGGACGCGGGCGACGATCTTCGTGCCCAAGGACTACGTCGGTCCGCTCATGGAGCTGTGCCAGGAACGCCGCGGCGAGCTTCTCGACATGCAGTACCAGCCCGGCGATCGTGTCGCGCTCATCTATGACCTGCCGCTCGGCGAGATCATCCACGACTTCTACGACCAGCTCAAGTCGCGCAGCCGCGGCTACGCCTCGCTCGACTACGTGATCACCGGCTTTCGGGCTGAGAAGCTGGTCAAGCTCGATATCCTCGTCGGGGGCCAGCGCGTCGACGCGCTGTCAATGATCGTCCATCGCGACAAGGCGGCTTTCCAAGGACGCAGGCTAGCCGAGCGCTTGCGCAAGCTGATCCCGCGCCAGCTCTTCGAGGTCCCCATCCAGGCAGCGATCGGCGGCAAGATCATCGCCCGCGAGACGGTTTCGGCGATGCGCAAGGACGTCCTCGCCAAGTGCTACGGCGGCGACATAACCCGCAAGCGCAAGCTGCTCGAGAAACAGAAGGAGGGCAAGAAGAGGATGAAGCGCGTCGGCAACGTCGAGATCCCGCAGGAGGCCTTCATGGCCGTCCTCAAGCTGGACGAATAGCCGTGCCCGCGAGTAAGCGGCGCCGCGCCGCCCGCACGAGGACCGTTCCTGTCACGGTCGATGCCGCGCCGGCGCCGGAGCCGGCCCCCGCGATCAAGCCGGTGACCCCAACGCGACGGCGGCCCCCCGCGGCGGCGAGCGATGCCCGAGACGTGCCCTGGACGGGCAGGGGCATGCTGGCGCTGCTCGGGCTGGTGTTCCTGCTCCAGCTGCCCATCGGTGTGGTCATCAACCTCACCTCGCACACCAACCCCCTGATCATCGACGTCTTCTTTTTCCAGCCCCAGTACCTTGTGGTGGCGTGCGTGGTGATGATGCCGCTGGCGCGGCGGCTCACCGGTCAGGCACGAAACCTGCGCCTCCTGGAGTCGCTGTCGCTCGGCGTGATGTACGCGTTGCTCTCGCTGATGTTGAGCACCGTCTTCGTGCACCCGGCGAACGCATCGGTGTCCACCGATCAGTTCATCCGCAACCTGAAGCTGAGCGACGGCCTGCTCATTGCCCTCTCCGACGTCGTCGCCCTCTTCGCGACGGTGACCCTCTACCCGGGGTTCAGCCGCCTGCTCGGCACGCCGGGTCGCCGCGCCAGGGCACGCATGCAGCGGCGCACAGGGGCGGCTTCGGCCGCGCCCAAGGCCGCCGGTCGCAACCCCGCCAGCCGCCCCGCCACCTCGAAGCGCAAGGCCCAGCCAAGGCGGTAGCGGGCGGTCCGCTACTCTGGCAGGGCCGGGGTTGCCGAGATGCTCACGCGGTTGCGAAGCGCTTGTAACAACTCCCCTGATGCCGGCGGCTGCGACGGTGGCGGCCCGGATGATGTGGCCCATGCGCTTGGCGCGGTTCCGTCCTGCACTCACGTCCCCAACCCGACGACGCCGTCAGCGGGGCCAGGGCATGGTCGAGTTCGCCATCGTCGCGCCGGTTTTCTTCTTCACCATCTTCGCGATGATCGACGGCGGCTTCCTGCTCTACAGCATCAACGCCGTCGACCAGGCCACCACCGTGGGGAGCAACGCGATCGCGGGCCTCGGCAAGGTGTCGACCGCGGACACCACCGCCCTGGCGCGGATGGCCGCATCGCCGGGGCTGGAAACGACCTCGCTGATCAACGTCACCCGCGTCGACATCGAAGAGATTGTCACCAACGCGACCGGGGACGGCTTCTCGACCAACAGCGACGGGACACCCACCATCCAGACCGACTGCGGAGGCGCGTGCGTCAACGTGTACCTGATCGGCGCGGGCGGGGCGGTTACCTCGAGCACGGTCCCCTGGCCGCCGAGTGACCGTAACGTGTACAACGGGCAGAGTTCCTTTGTCGGCCTGAAGGTCTACTACTCCTACAAATTCCTCACCGGCGTGGCCGGCACCGCAAACCTCACCACGACGAAGACGTTCCGGCTCGAGCCGCAGAACGCGCCGGGCACGTGATGATGAGGAGAGGACGGCAGCGAGGCCAGGCGGCGGTGGAGCTGTGCTTCGTGCTGCCGGTGTGCCTGATGCTCTTCATGGGCGTCTACACGGCGGGATCGTTCATCTCGGACATGAATGTCGCCGGCCAGGCCACCCGGGCCGGGAGCCGTCTCGGCGCCGAGATCGGCAACTACGGCTACGGGTCGAGCAACCCGCTGACCGCCACCTGCATGGGGGCAAGCACGACCAACCCATGCGCGGTCGACCAGGACATCGTGACCACCGTGGCCACTGTTGCAAAGGGACTGCAGAACATCACCTCGATCGATGAGATCGACATCTACGACCCGTGCGCGGTGTCAGGCAGCTGCACGTCCGCGTCGAGCGTGTGCAGCGACGCTGGGAACATCGCCGGCAAATACCAGACGGGCGACCCGGTGGACGTGTACAAGCTGGTGAGCGGAGCGTGGACCCTGCAGAACCCCGGCCCCAACAACTACACCCTCAACCTGCGCACCCAGCAGCACCCGAACGAGCTCGCCGTCGGAGTGCGCATCCTCTACCACTTCCAGGCGTCCGCGCCGATCAACTTCTTCAACGCGCAGGCATCGAATTACGCAGTGATGTGCCTCGCGCCAACCGAGGCCGGATCATGAACCGACGACACCCGCGCGTCCGGAATCCCAGGCGTGAGTCCAGCAAGGGCCAGGTCATGCCCATCTTCGCGCTGGTGGTCGTTGTGCTCTTCGCCGCCACCGGCCTTGCCGTTGACGCCGGCATGGCGTTCCTCTCCTACAACGGCGCCGAGCGCGCGGCGGCCGCCGCCGCGCTGGCCGGGGTGCCCTACATGCCTTCTGGCCTCAATGCGGGGATCACCGGCACGACACCGGAAGCGAACTGCGCAAATACTGCCGCGGCCGCGGCCTGCGCCGCCACCGCCCGCGACGGCCTCAAGAACGGCAGCACCGTCAATGGTCACACGGTCTCGGTGAAGGTGTCGCGCTACCCGGCCACCTGCGATGGCACCGTCACCAACCCCTGCGCCGACAACAAGCTCACCGTGCAGGTGACGGCCTGGGTTCAGCCGACCTTCCTGCGCGTTCTCGGCTTCGGCGACCACGCGGTGACCGCGAGCGACACCGCCTTCTTCCTGCCGCCGATCTCGCTCGGCCAGCCCGGCGCCCAGCTGGGCAGCAGCGTCGGCAACCTCGGGGTGTCGGGGAACTACTACTTCCTCCGCTCCGAGGGCTACGGGAACCCCCGTAGTGAGGGTGACGCGTACGACCCGTACAACCAGGACACGACGTTCTCGTGCGGCTCCGGCGTCACCACCGATCCCGCGCCGAATCCCTACGGCCCCTCGACCGACACGCACGCCCTGGCCGCCAACATGACCCCGTCACCCACGGACGTCTCCGATGGCACGCTCACCGGGGCAGGGGTGAACAAGCTGCCTGAGCGTGGCGGCTACAACTTCACGCTCCAGGTACCCACAACCGGCTCGTACCCACTCGTGTACAACCCGGCATTCGCGCCTGACGGCGGCTTCAACCCCTCCGGCGGCGCATACAACCTGCACGAACAGGACGGCAGCTTCTCGGGCAACGCCTTCACGGACCAGTACTCCGCGATGGAATACACCGTCTTCAGGGTGGTCGACCGCTTCGACCACACCCAGGACGTCCCGCTGAGCCAGATCTGGGTCGACCCTCTCAACGTGACCATCACTAGCGGCGCGGTGTCCTCGATCGTGGACGTCGCCAACGGCCAGACGCTCTCGGCGACCTCGAACGCCACCGCGTTCGCTTACGTGCGCGACTACGTGTACCACTCTTGGGTCAGCGTGGGCGCGCCCTCGGCGGCATCGGCGTCCTGGACCTCGGGCGGCACAACCTACAACGTCTTCCACGTGGTCAAGACGCTCAGCACGCCGCTGACCGCATCGACCACCACGTCGTATCGCCTGCGTGTCGACATGCTCGACTACAATGGCCTGCGTCCGGCTGACGACTCCGGTGCGTCCAAGTGCTCGCGCGCACACAAAGGCTACGCCGTCCAGCTGGCCTACTCGGGTGGCACCCAGTGCACCGACTGCCAGGTGTCCGCGCTCGACGAGCTCGCGGTGTATACCCCGATCATCACCTCAGGCAGCGGCGGGTTCTCGGTCCCGCTGTTCAGCCTCCCCGCCGACTACGCCGGCCAGACCGTGAACTTCTACATCTTCGACCCGGGCGATGTCAGTGGCCAGAACGCCATCTCGATCCTCAACCCGGACGACAAGAGTTGCGGGGGTGCCGGCCAGGGTGGCTGCCTGTTCTCGACGACGTCCGGCGTCCCGATCTACGACCTCGGGATGAGCCGCAACGTCTCACCATTGCCAGCCGTGGTGAACACCGCTGACTCGTGCGCCTCGTCGACGCTTCAGCCGAACACCAACCAGGCGCTGATCAACACGTACCCGATCACCAACAGCTGCGGACGCCCCGCCACGTTCTTCAACGGGCACTGGCTGCTCTTCCAGCTGCAGATTCCGTCCAACTACGCCGGCGGCTACAGCACGACCCCCTCGACCAGTGGCAACGGGTACTGGCAGCTTCACTACTCTCTGACCAGCGGTACAGCGAGCGACACCTTCACAATCGCCGTCAACTACGCCAACTCGCCGGTGCACCTCCTCTAGAAGGAGCGCCTCGAGCAGCTCGCCGTTCGGCGTCGCCGACGTACAGTGGCCGTGTGCTGGCCGACCCAGGCGTCAGTTCCCTCTACCTGCACATCCCGTACTGTGAGAGGAAGTGCGAGTACTGCGACTTCGTGTCCGTGGCCGGCGCGCGAGGCCAGCATGAGTACATCGCCGCGCTGCGTGCGGAGGTCCGCGGTCTTGCCATGGTGCTGGGCGGCCAGCCGCTGCGCACCGTGTTCGTGGGGGGCGGGACGCCCGGGCTGCTCGACCTGACCCTGATGAGGGAGTTGATGGCCGAGGTGCTCGGCGGGTTCGACATCGTGCCCGACGCGGAGATCACGCTTGAGGTCAACCCGTCGAGCTCGTCGGCGCAGCGGGCGCGGGCGTGGCGCACCGCCGGATTCAACCGGGTCAGCGTCGGTGTGCAGAGCACCCACGCCGACATCCTCGCCTTCCTCGGCCGGGTTCACGATGCCGACCGAGCGCTCGCGGCTGTGCGCGAGGTGCGCGCGGCCGGCTTCGACAACGTCAGCGCCGACCTCATCTACGCGGTGCCGGGGCTCGACGACGCGCGCTGGACCGAGTCCCTGAAGCGCGTCGTCGAAGCCGGTCCCGACCACATCTCCTGTTACGAGCTCACCGTCGAGAGCGGCACCCCGCTGCACCGCTCGGTCGCTGAGGGACGGGTGCGTGTCGTCGATCCAGAGATCGCTCTCCGCCAACACCGCATCGCGGTGGAGACACTCGAGCGCGCCGGCTACGCCCAGTACGAGGTGAGCAATTTCGCGCGCGACCGCCGGCAGTGCGCGCACAACCTGGTGTACTGGCGCAACGGCCACTACGCGGCAGCCGGCGTCGGCGCCCACGGCCACCTCCCTGCGACGCTCGCTCCGGCATTCGGGCTCGAGGCCGGGCCCGGCGCACTCGCCTTCCGCTACGAGCACGGCCGCGACATCCGCGCCTACGTCGCCGACCGCGCGGCGGAGCCGCTGACGCTCCGCAGCCTGGAGTGGGTCGATGCCGGCATGCGCAGCGAGGAGTCGATCATGCTCGGCCTACGCCTGCGTGAGGGCGTGCGCCTGGAGGGCGATGGAGTCATCAGCGAGGCGCGCGAGCTCGCCGCTGCGGGCCTTCTCGAGCTGAACGGAGCGCGGGCCACCGTCACCTCGCGCGGCGAGGATGTGCTCAACCAGGTGGCGCTGCGGCTCGCCACGCACGGGGCCTGACCGTCGCTTTCGCTGGCGCGGCTGTGGTGCCGCTGTAACGCGCTGACCGACGGGTCGGGCCACCGCCGACAGCGCGGTCACGATGTATCCGCGGCACTGGAAGTCTGGCGCGGAATTGATCACGATTGCCGCCAATGAGCCGCCTTCCCGTCCATCAGCCGCCGCCGCCGCTGGTCATCGCCGAGCTTCTGCGCGCCGGGTTGTCGCTGTCGACGGCCACGGCGATGGAGCCGTGGAAGGCACGCGAGGTGCTCGAGCTGCTGCGCGCGTCGCTGCGCAACGATCCCCGACTCGAGCCAGTCGCGCCTGCCCGTGGTACCATTTAGCACTCGACCGTAAGGAGTGCTAATCAACCCGCCGGAGCGGGCGTCGGCGAAGGAGAGCGCGTTGGAGACACCCGTCCCCATCCCGCTGGACGCGCGAAAGCAGCAGATCCTCAAGGCGGTGGTCGCCGACTACACCCGCACCGGCATCCCGGTCGGCTCCCACGCCCTGGCGATCCACCTGGCTTCGTGGTCGTCGGCGACGATCCGCAACGACCTGGCCAACCTCGTCGACGTCGGCTACCTGCTCCAGCCCCACACCTCGGCGGGGCGGGTGCCATCGGACCTCGGGTACCGCTACTACGTCGACTTCCTCATGGAGGAAGAACTGGTGCCGGTGGCGGTGCGCCGCCAGATGGATCCCTTCTTTGCGCAGCTGACCGGCGGCCTGGAGGAGACGCTCGAGGTTGCCGCGCGCGCGCTGGCGCTGGCCACCGACGCGGTCAGCATGGTCACCGGGCCACGCGCGCTCGGCGCCCGGCTCAAGCACCTGGACCTCATCTCCCTAGAGCCGCGTCACGTGCTGGTGCTCGTGGTGCTCGAGGGCAACCTCATCCGCCAGCAGCCGATCGCGCTGAGCCGCGATGCCGTGCAGGGCGAGCTCAGCGGGCTGGCGCAGCGCCTCAATGCTGCGCTGGAGGGTGCGGACTCGCGGCAGGTGGCGAGCATCTCCGCCGGCGCGGAACCGGCCGGTTCACTGTGGGCGGAGATCGCTGCGGCGATCGCGGGGCTGATGGAGTCCGTCGACTCTGGCCAGGACACACTGGTGGTGCACGACGGGGTGCGCAACCTGCTCCACCAGCCCGAGTTCGGCGACGTGGGGCGTTTCCAGGAGGTGCTCGACCTGCTCGAGGAGGAACGCGTCCTAGGGGAGATGCTCGCGGCCATCGAAACCGGCCACGGCACCCAGATCATGATCGGTCGCGAGACCGGGCTTGAACAGCTGCGCCAATGCAGCCTGGTCATGACTACGTACCGGGTCGACAAGCAGCGCTGGGGCACGCTCGGCGTGCTGGGGCCGACGCGCATGCAGTACTCCCAGGTCGCGCCGCGCGTCCGCTATGTCGCCACCCGTGTCGGCGACTCGCTGAGCCGCGCGCTGCGATGAGCCCCGAGGACATAGAGCAAGAGCCATCGGTGCCGCGCGCTGACGACGGCGACATGGATGCCGACGTCGCCGTCGAGGCGGCGCCGTCGGCATCCACTGCCGAACCCGACGAGCGCTACCTGCGTCTTGCCGCGGACTTCGAGAACTTCCGCCGGCGCAAGACCCAGGAGCTGGCCAATCGCTCGCGCTACGCGAGTGAGGACGCGGCGCGGGCGCTCCTGCCCGTGCTCGACAACCTGCGCCGCGCTGTGGCGCACGCCGCCGAGGCCGGCACCGAGGACTTCTTCGTGAGCGGCCTGGAGCTGGTGGTTCGCGAGTTCGAGGCGGCCCTGGAGAAGCTCGGCGTTGTGCCCATCGACGCCGTGGGACAGCCGTTCGATCCATCTCTGCATGAGGCGATCAGCAGCGTCGGGGGCGGCGACGTCGACGTTGACACTGTGGTCGACGAGGTACAACGCGGCTACAGGTTGCACGACCGGGTGCTGCGCCCTGCGCTGGTGCGCGTCGCCCATCCTGCCACCACGGGACGGGCGTAGTGGCCACCGTCAAGCGGGACTACTACGAGGTGCTCGGGGTCGAGCGCACCTGCACGGCAGCGGAGTTGAAGACCGCGTACCGCAAGCTGGCGATGCAGTTCCACCCCGATCGCAACCAGGGCGACAGGCAGGCCGAGGAGCGCTTCAAGGAGGTGGGCGAGGCGTACTCAGTGCTGAGCGACCCGCAGAAGCGGCAACGGTACGACACCTTCGGGCACTCCGCCAATGGGATGCCCGACCTCGGTGGCTTCTCCTTCGACTCCGCATTCGACCTCTTCGACATGTTCTTCGGCGGGGGCGGTCGTCGCCGCCAGACCGGTCCGCAGCCGGGCGCGGACCTGCGCATGAACGTCGAGATCACCTTCGAGGAGTCGGTGTTCGGCGCCAGCCGCACCGTCGAGGTCCCGCGCAGGGGGTCCTGCACGGACTGCAACGGCAGCGGCGCCGCGACGGGGACTCAGGCCACACAGTGCCCGGACTGCGGCGGCAGCGGACAGGTGCGCCGCAGCGTGCAGAGCATCTTCGGGCAGATGGTCAACGTCAGTGCCTGTCCGCGCTGCCGTGGTGAGGGACGCATCGTCGAGCAGCCGTGCCCGACCTGCCGCGGGCAGGGCCGGGTGGACGAGCGCCAGAAGCTCGACATCACCATCCCTGCTGGAGTCGACGAGGATGTCACTCTCCGCTACGCCGGCCAGGGCGAGGCCGGACCGCGTGGTGGGTCACGTGGTGACCTCTACGTCGGGTTCCGCATCGCTGCACACCCTCACCTGGTTCGGCGCGGCCAGGACCTCCTCTACGAGCTGGCGATCAGCGTTCCCCAGGCCGTGCTCGGCGACCGCATCACCGTGCCCACCGTCAATGGGGAGCACGAGGTGGACGTGCCCGCCGGGACGCAGCACGGCAAGGTGGTGAAGATCTCCGGGATGGGCGTGCCGCACGTCCGCAGTGGCCGCCGCGGTGACCAGCTCTGCGTCGTGCACATCGCGGTGCCGACGCATCTCACCGGAGCGCAGCGCGAGCTGTACGAGCAGCTTGGCCAGCGCGAGGGAAGGCCCGCTGACGTGCGCAAGGGGTTCTTCGACTCCCTCAAGGACGCCCTGCGCGGCTGATTTGCTACCCCGGCGGCCAGCTCATCGCTCGTCCGCCGAGCAGGTGGAGATGGAGGTGGCTGACGCTCTGGCCCGCGTCGCGGCCGACGTTGGTGACGATGCGATACCCGCTCTCGACGATCCCCTCCGCCGCGGCCAGCTGCTGGCTGACATGCAGAAGCCTCGCCCACACCGGGTCCTGGACAGCGCTCAGCTCTGCTGCCGAGACGATGTGCTCGCGAGGCACCACCAGGATGTGAGTCGGCGCCTGCGGGTTGATGTCGCGGAAGGCGATCACCAGCTCGTCCTGGTGCACGAAGCTGGCGGAGACCTCCCCGGCGGCGATGGAGCAGAAGAGGCAAGCGGTCACCGGTCCACAACCCGAGCGCGAAGAACGTCGCCGTCGACGGCCTCGACCTCCACGGTGGCCATGCCGCCCGCCCTCGCGCCGGGCGTGGCGCTCGCCACCACGCTGAGGTAGGTCGCGCTCACCCCGTGGGCAAGGCCACCGTCAACCCGATCCCAGACGACCTCCTGACGGGAACCGACCGCCCTGGCACGACGTGCATGGCCGGTCGCGGCGGCCGTACGGCGCACGTCGGCGCTCCGTCGCCGTGCCGAGGCCTCGTCGATGCGATCCCCGCGGAGCGCCGCGGGCGTGTCATCCCGGGGCGAATAGCGGAAGGTGTGGGCGGCGAGCATCTCTGTCTCCTCGAGCAGGGCAAGCGTGTCGGCGTGGTCTGCCTCGGTCTCCCCCGGGAAGGCAACCATGACGTCGGTGGTGAACTCCGTGTCTGCGTCGAGCCGGCGAAGCGCGGCGCACACCCGCAGATACTGGTCGCGCCGGTACCCGCGATGCATGGCGCGGAGAACGGTGTCGCTGCCACTCTGCAGCGGCATGTGCCAGTGTGAGCAGAGTTGCGAGTGGGCGTTGAGGTCGACCAGCTCGGCGGTGATGTCGTTGGTGTTGACGCTGCTGAGCCGGATCCGCGCGCGAGTGCCGACGTCGTCGAGCAGGATGCGCACCAGCTGCGCGAGGCTGCTGCCGTGGGCACGACCGTAGGCACCGAGGTCCACCCCGGTGAGCACGAGCTCGCCGTGCCCGCTGTTCACCGCCGCAGCCACGCGTGCGCGGATGTCGGCTCTGGGCAGCGACCGCGACGCACCCCGCGCCCGCCAGACCGAGCAGTACGTGCAGCGATGGTTGCAGCCGTCCTGCACCTTGATGAACGCGCGGCTGCGCAGCGGCGCGACTGTGGGATTGGCGGCCACCGAATCGCGCCCGGCGGCCATTGCGAGCACGTGCAGCGCGATGCGGTCCTTGGTGGCGTTGGCGAAGACGGCGTCGACGCCGGCGGGGAGCACCGCCGGCCCCCTGTCGTCACCGCGCAGGTAGATCTGCGGATTGCCGTCGACGCTGCACCCGGTCACCACGATGTGTGCGTCGGGATCGGCGCGGCGCAATCGCCGCAGTCGCTGGCGGCTGGTGGCATCGGCGGCGACGGTCACCGTGCAGGTGTTGAGCACCCGGACATCGGCTGGATCCTCCTCGGCAACAACCTCGCAGCCGGCGGCTGCGAGCCGCCCGGCGAGGTCGGCCATCTCGGCGTAGTTCACCTTGCACCCCAGTGCCGTGACCGAGACCCGCAACGGCATGAGGTGGTTCATGGCGCGGGCGCTGCGGCAACGGCGTCGGCGAGGTCGCCGCTGCGAGCGAGCAGGAGCGCACACCCGACCGCCGACGCGTAGCGGGTGCGCAGGATCCGCGCACCCATGTGCACGGTCTGCGCACCCGCCTGCCGCAATGTCTCCAGGTCGCCGGCCCCGAAGCCACCCTCGGGTCCGACGCACAGAGCCAACGGGCTGTCGCTGTCGACGTCGAGCGCCGCAAGCGACTGTTCAGCGTCGAATGTGCAGGCGAGCACGCGTGTTCCGTTGTCGAGCGCCGCG
The DNA here is from genome assembly GCF_016464765.1 of Candidatus Aeolococcus gillhamiae. Classification (NCBI taxonomy): domain Bacteria; kingdom Bacillati; phylum Candidatus Dormiibacterota; class Candidatus Dormibacteria; order Candidatus Aeolococcales; family Candidatus Aeolococcaceae; genus Candidatus Aeolococcus; species Candidatus Aeolococcus gillhamiae. The sequence goes on from NZ_JAEKNS010000063.1 coordinate 22,483, forward strand.
AGCGCGTCCGCGAGTGCGACGGGGGAGTGCACCCGCGGGATCGAGCCGCGCCCGGCCAGCTGCGCCGACTCGGTGGCGACGGCCTGCCAGCGGTGCACGCGGTTGGGGATCCGATCTCCCGGCGCGCGGGTCACCACCCGCTCGGTGATGACCGGGCGGATCTCCGCCGCGCCAACCTCGACGAGCAGGTCGACGCAGTCCTCCATGCGCTCGCGCGGCAGCGCCTGGACCACGGTGATGCGCAGTGTCGGCTCGCCGGTGACGGGCCTCGTCCAGCTGACCTCGCCCTCGATGCGCTCCGGGCGCACGCTGCGCAGCAGGACGCCGTGCTCGCGGTTGAGGTCGTCGACGACCACGATCGAGTCGCCGCTGTGCATGCGCAGCGAGCGCGCGATGTGGTTGGCCACCGCGCCCTCCATCACCAGGCCGTCGCCGGCGATGTCGCCGCCGTTGACGAAGAACCTCTGGGGCATCGGGCTATTCTCCGCGCCCGCGGTCACCCCGCGAGGAGGTCGAGACGCACCCGGCGCCGCAGGTTGTCGGGGTTGAGGTCGACGAGCACCACCCGTTGCCAGGTCCCCAGGGCCAGCTGACCGCCCACCACGGGGATGGTCACCGACGGGCTGACCAGGGCGGGCACGAGGTGATCCGCTCCATGACCGCTGCTGCCGTGCCGGTGCGAGTAGCGATCGTCGCGGGGCAGCAGCCTCTCCAGCGCGGCCACGAGGTCGGCCTCGGAACCGCTGCCGCTCTCCATCAGCGCCAGTCCGGCGGTGGCATGGAGCGCGAGGATGGAGAGCAGCCCATCGCCCTCGTCACGGACGAAGTCCTCGACGTCGTCGGTGATGTCGACGACCTGCGCTCGGCTGGTGTCGACAGCGAGCTGCGTGGATCGCACTGTGCTGACGGTAGCATCCGCGCGCAATGACGGAGACACGGGTCGCCGCGCCGGACGGGGCGGAGCTTGCGGTCACCGTCATAGGAGATGGGCCACCGTTGCTCCTCATTCCCGGCCTGGGTGCCACTCGCGTCGTCTTCGATCCGATCGTGGCGCTGTTGGCGCCGCGGTTTCGCGTCGCTGTCTACGACCAGCGCGGCATCGGTGCGTCCCAGCTGAGCCCGGGGCCATACAGCACCGCACAGCTTGGCGATGACGCTGCCGCCGTGCTCGACGGCCTGGAGATCGACCAGGCAACCGTCCTGGGCGCGTCCTTCGGCGGGATGGTCGCCCAGCAGCTGGTGGTGCGCCATCCGGACCGGGTGGCGACCCTCCTCCTCGCTGCCACCGGTCCGGGGGGCGCGCACCTCGTGCGCGAGCCGGATCCCTCGTCCATCGACGCGCTCCTGGGCAAGGGCGCGCGAACCCCGGCCGACGCGTACCGGATCGCCTGCACGGTCCTCTACTCTGGCTCTTTCCAGGAGGAGCACGCCGACTTCATCGAGCAGCAGGTGCGCGATCGGGCCGGTCGGCCCGTCGCCGCGCGCGCCTTCCAGGCGCAGCTCGCCGCGTCGCGGGGTCACGACGTCTGGGAGCAGCTGCGCTGGATCGCGGCGCCCACCATGGTGATGCACGGCAGCGAGGACGCGGTGATGCCGCTGGCCAATGCAGAGGCGCTCGCCGCGCGCGTCCCCCGCGCCGTCCTCGATGTCTTCGACGGAGCCGGGCACCTCTTCTTCCACGAGCAACCCGAACGCACCGCGCAGGCCGTCGACGCCTTCGCGGCCGCACACGGATGAGCGCCGGTGGCTAGTCCGAGTCCCTCACGCGTCCTCGCTGGGGACGTCGACGGCGGCGGCCTCGTCCACGGCAGCGCCGTGCTCCTCGCCCTCGGCGCCGTTGGCGCGACGCCGGTTCGCCTCCTGCACGGCCGCGATCTGTGCAGGAGCGGTGGCGGTGGCCGTGGTCTCGCGGATCACCGTCACCTTGATCATCCCCGGATACTGCATCTCGTTCTCGATCTCGCGAGCGATCTCCGTGCTCAACTCGGCAACCTGGGCGTCCTTCACCTGCTTGGCACGCACGAAGATGCGCACCTCACGCCCCGCCTGCAGCGGGAACGCGCGCTCCACGCCGGAGTGACGCGTGGCGATGGTCTGCAGCTGCTCGAGACGAGCGAGATAGGTCGCCAAGGTGTCGCGACGCGCGCCTGGCCGGGAGGCGCTGATCGCGTCTGCGCAGATGGTGAGCATGGCGAGGTCGGTGGACGGCTCCTCGTCGAAGTGATGCGCCTTGACAGCGTGGATGATCCCGGGGTCGGCGCCGAGGACGCGGAGCACCTCGCCCCCGATGATGGCGTGCGAGCCCTCGACGTCGTGGTCGACCGCCTTGCCGATGTCGTGGAGCATCCCCGCCTCGCGCGCCACCGTCTGCGACATGCCCAGCTCGGCGGCGAGCACGCCGCAGATGTGCCCGGTCTCCTCGCAGTGGAGCAGCGCGTTCTGCCCGTAGGAGAAACGGTAGTGGAGGGTGCCCATGAGCTCCGCCAGCTCCGGCCGTCCCTCCATCTGCATCTCCCACAGCGCCTGCTCGCCGAGCTGACGAACCCTGCTGGAGAGCGATCCGCGAGTACGCACCAGGAGCGGCGGCACGTCGGCCGCCTGCAGCTTGCGGTCGACCACCTCCAGCGCCGCCTGCCGGGCCACCTCACGACCGATGGGATCCATACCCCGCAGCGTCGCCTGGGCGCGGTCTTCGTCGACGCCGAGCTCCATGCCGGTGTCGTCGGCGATCACCGACAGGGCGCTGAGCAGCCGCTCCCTGCCGTGCTCGTCGAGCTCCTCGAGGGAGAGCGGCGCGGCTCGCGCGACGCCGTCGGCGTGGCCGCTCAACTGCCGCTCCATCGCCTCGACGATGAGCATGCGCGCCGCCGGCTCGGTGTCGCCGACGCGCTCGGCGAGCGTCGCCTCGACCCGCGCCCCATGTTCGCCGGCGAGGTCGTTGTCGACCCGTTCCAGGACCAGCCTCGTGGCCGTGTCGCGGTCGAGGTCGGCGACGCGCTCGAACGTCGCCGCCACCTCCGCTCGCGCGGCGGCCACGGCGGCGATGCGCTCGTCGATCTCCTCCCGGCGCTTCTTGTGGAGATGGCGACGGTCGTCGAACACCGCACGCCGGTCGCGGTAGATGCGCTCACGCTCCTCGATGAGCGCCTCGGTGGCCTCGACCGCCTGCTGGCGCACCAGCACCTCCTCGCGGACCGCCTCGCGCGACGCCAGGGCCTGCTCGCGGGCCTGCGCGATCATGCGGTCCGCCTCGGACCGGGCTCGCGCTGCTGCCGACGGGTCGTCGGCGACCGGGCCGGGGCCGGCGGCGCGGGGCGCAGAGCGACCGAGCACGATCAGCGCAGCGACGCCGATCGCGGCGGCAAGCACGATGGCGGCGACCAGGACCAGGACCACGGCTCGAGTGTACGGGGCAGGCAGACGGCCGCCTCCTGCGGCTGCGGGCTCATCCGCCCGGCGGAGGCTCGTACGGGTCGGCCACCTCGCCGACCAGCTCGCGCGAGAAGAGGAGGGCCGCGGGCGGCAGAGTGCGTCGCCGGTCCCAGACCAGGGCCATGGTGCGGGCAATGGGCGGATCGCGCAGAGGGATGACGTTGACCCGCCCCGACGCGGACGGCAGTGGCATCGGCATCAGGGTGATCCCCAGCCCGGCCTCGACCAGGCCCTGGACGATGCTGAAGTCATCCCCCTCGTAGGCCACCTTGGTGGTGAGCCCCTGGGCGGCGAAGGCGTCGTCGATGATTTTGCGCAGCCCGCTGCGCGAGCGGGGCAGGATGAGCGGCTCGTCGCCGAGGTCGCTCAGAGCGGCGGAGGTGCGTCCGGACAGACGGTGCCCGAGGGGCACGACCACGGCCACGCGCTCCCGGAACAGCGGGACGGTCTCGAGGTCCGGTGTGTTGACCGGCGGGGGGCCCAGGATGCCGAGATCGAAGTCACCGGCCAGAACCCCGCTGGCCACCTCGGCGGTGGTGCCCTCCTCGAGGATGAAGCGCACGCCGGGATGGGCCTGGAGGAAGCGCGCCAGCTTCTGCGGCAGCCACCTCGCGCCGACGGTGTGGAGGAAGCCGACCCGGACCTCCCCGGACTCGGCGGACACCGCGCCCTCGGCGTCGGCCACGGCTTCGCGCAGGTCGCTGAGCAGGCGCTCGGCGCGGCCCACGAACCGTTTCCCAGCCTGGGTCAGACGGATGGAACGACCGATCCGTTCGAACAGCGGAACCCCGATCTCCTGCTCGAGGCGGGCGATCTTGCGGCTGACCGTTGATGGATCCGCCTGCAATGCTTCGGACGCCCTGCCCAGGTGTTCGACCCGGGCGACCTCCAGGAAGGTCCTCAGGGAGTCGGCATTGATGCGATCCATGCATCAATTCGATCCGAAAAGTGCTCTTGATGTCAACGCTGGCGGCCGATAATCTTGAGTTCAGTGGTGACCGAAACGTCTACAGAACCGTTGTCACGGCCTGCGGCGCCAACCCGAGGAGATTGAATTGTTGATTGAGAATGCGACCCAGGAGGTCCATGACGCACGCCAGCGTCATCACCGGGAGATGATCGAGCGCACCCGCCTGCGCCGACTCGTCGAGCGCGTCGACGAGGTGATCAGCGCCTGCGAGGAGATTCACCTCCAGAGCATCAAGGAGACCCCGGCCGACCTCAAATCGCGTGCCGAGGACGTCTTCAGCTTCGCACGCAGCGCAGTCTCGAAGACCGGTGACCGCGAGGCGCTGGCCGCAGTCGAGGAGGCGATCAACCGCCGCCAGATCAAGATCACCGAGATCATGGACATCCTCTGGACCATCCAGGAGATCGTCTTCGACCTGATGCTGCCGTGGCGCACCGAGCTCCCCGAGGATGTCGAGCCCGAGGGACCGATCAGTGGCGCCCCCGACTGGAGGCGCTGGACCGCCGTCGCCTGAGCGGCTGGTGAGTGACTGTCAGCTCTGCTCGGTGCTGCGTCCCTCGTCGCAGACGGTCCGGTACTCGCAGCGCGTGCAGTTCCACGCGGACGGATGCGGCGGGAAGTCACCGTCCCGCCAAGCTGCGGCCATGTCCTTGGCCGTGACCGAGAGGAACCGGTAGGACGTTTCCAGCTGCTCCCGGGTGAATGCCACGCGCGTCACCTCGGCGGTCTGGAGGTGGTGGAGTTCGACAGCAACGTCGTCGCTGTGCTCCCGGCGTGAGACGGCGACCGCATAGGCGCGCACCTGGATATCGCGGCGCAGACGCTCCTCGTCGCGCGGCGGTCCCGTCTTGTAGTCGACCACGGTCACGGCTCCGTTGCCATTGCTGTCGAGGCGATCCCAGCGACCATGCACGTCGGCGTGGTCGAGCGCCAGGGTGAAGTTCTCCTCGACGGCCGTGACCGACGCGTGCTGCCAGGCGCTCCCTTCGACATAGCGACGCAGCTGCTGCTCGCCCAGCTCGCGCAACTCCGGGTGGCTCCCCTTGGGTCCGCGCGTGGCCACCCACGCGTCGTTCCAGATGGCCGCCACGCGGTCCGCGTCGACCACCTCGCCGGCGTTGCGTCGCATCGCAGCGTTCTGGAGGACGGTGTGCATGAGCGTCCCGTACCAGCTCTGCAGCGAGTCGCGCACCGGAAGCCTGTAGCGGTGCCGGTACTCGAAGCGGCGCGGGCACTGCTTGAAGACACGAATGTCAGAAACTCCCACCGAGAGACGTTCACCGGACCGACCCCCTGAAGCCCGGGCGGGGCGCGGGTGCAACGGCGCGGCCGCCGGGACCTCGCGCAGCCACGCGTCCCCGCGGCCGGCGACCGCGCCGAGGAACGGCGAGGGCACCTCGTCCTTGAAGCTTCGCGGGTAGCGGCGCGCACGCGCCAGCACGAGGCGATCGCGCGCGCGCGTCAGCGCGACATAGAACAGCCGGCGCTCCTCGTCGATGACGGCATCGCCGTCTGGGGGCAGCTCGGGGACCAACGCTGCTGGTAGTGCCAACGTCGAAGGAGACACGGTCCAGCGTCCCGGCCAGCGTGACTCGACGCAGCCGGAGAGGATCACCACCGGCCACTCCAGGCCCTTGGCCGAGTGGGCGGTGAGCAGCATGACCCCGTCGTCGACGGCGTCGATGGTGGCCAGCTCGTCGGCGTTGCGGCTGTTGCGCAGCACCTCAAGGTAGCGCAGTGCCGTAGCCAGGCGGTGGTCGTCGCTCCAGTCGGCGAAGGCCTCCAGCAACTCGCCGAACTTGTTGAGGTTGGCGCCGGTCTGCATGCGCGCCAGCTCACTCTGCTGGTCGAGCAGCCCGAGGAAATTACTTCGCTCCAGCGCCTCGTAGAAGATCTCGCGGACGTCCTCACGGGCGGTCATGGCATGCAGCGCCGCGACGTCGGCCACGCAGCGCGCGGCTCCCGCGGCGTCTTGCTCGTCGAGCGCCGACGCCGCCACGGTGCCGAGAAGACCCGGCAGTGGCGCGTCGTGGTCGCTGCACAGCTGCACCAGCGCGAGCCTTCCGCGGTTGCTCACCGTCCATGACGGCAGCTGCAGGCAGCGAAGAAGCGCCTGCGTGTCGGCGGGGTCGGCGGCGGCGCTGAGCAGAGCGAGGAGATCCTTGATCTCCGGCTGGGTGAAGAAGCCACGGCCACCCTGCACCTGGTAGGGCACGCTCACCTCGCGAAGGGCGCCGATCGCAGCCCGCATGTCGGCGTGGCGGCGAAACAGCCACGCGATGTCGGCGGCGCGTGTCCCACTCTCGATGAGTCGCCGGCATTCGGCCGCCACGCCAAGAACCTCGCTGCGCTCGTCGGGCGCCTCCCACAGCTCCACGGCGTCACCCGCGGCGCGCTCCGCGGTGAGCCTCTTGGCGATGCGCGACGTGGGATCGGCGACAGAGATGACCGCGCCCGCCGCGCCGACGATGGCCGGCGTGCTGCGGTAGTTGTGCGAGAGCACGACCTTGGCGTGCTCGGGGTAGGTGCGCGAGAACCTATCGAGGTTGGCCAGGCTGGCGCCGCGGAACTTGTAGATGGCCTGGTCGTCGTCGGCCACGACGAGGATGTTACGGTGTGACGCGACCAGCGTTTCCACCAGTCGCGCCTGCGCGTAGTTGGTGTCCTGGTACTCGTCGACCATGACGTACTCGATCGAATCGCACAGTGCATGGCGCGGTGCGTCATGCTCGCGCAGCAACTGCTCGGCGCGCAGGATGGTGTCGTCGTGGTCGAGCACGGCGCAGCGGAGGTAGCGCTCATCGAGCGCCGCGTAGACGGCGGCGATCTCCTCATGCCGCTGCAGCAGTGCGCGCGCCGCGGGGTCGTCGTCGGCGGCCAGCGCCGCGGTCGCCCACTCCGCGTAGCGCTCCGGTGTGACCAGCTCCTGCTTGGCCTTGCCGATGACGTCGAGGATGGAGTCGACGAGGTCGTGGGGCCGCACCGGATTCCAGAGCGTGCGCGGCCGCAGCGACGCCAGCACGGCCTCGAGATGCAGCCAGCGCTCCGCCTCGTCGGCGATACGGAAGGCCGGAGAGATGCCCGCCAGCCAGCCCCACGCGCGCACCACCCGGCCGGCGAAGGAGTGGTAGTTGCTCAGCGGCGGCTCACCGGCGAACGGCCCGTGCGCAGCCTCGGCACGCGAGCGCATCTCCGCCGCAGCCTTGCGCGTGTAGGTGAGCACCAACTGCGCGGAGGCAGCCACGCCCTCGCTGTCCAGCGCGAGGAAGCGCTCCACGATCACCCGCGTCTTGCCGCTGCCGGGGCCGGCCAGGACCAGGCACGGCCCGGTCCGGTGGGCGACGGCGTCCTGCTGGTCGCGGTCGAGCGGGACGGAGGGCATCGATCCTCGAGCGTTTCCGAACGGATGTACGATTCGCGTTAGCGTAGCACCAGGCCCGCGCCGCCTGGACCGTCCGTTGCTCGGCGCGCCGTTGGCGCGAAGATCGCGGCATGACCTCCGTCCTCCTCGACCGCGACGGCGACGTGCTGGTGGTGACCATCAGTCGTCCCGAGGTACGCAACGCCATCGACCGCACCACCGCGGACGCGCTCGTCGCCGCCTTCGGGGACTTCGATGCGGACGCGACGCTCTCGACCGCGGTGCTCACCGGCGCCGGCGGCGGCTTCTGCGCCGGGGCCGACCTGCGCGCCGTCGGCATGCGCACCGAGGAGGAGGGGGATGCGCCGTTGGGGGTCTCGCGGATGCTGCTCGGCAAGCCGGTGATCGCCGCCGTCGAGGGCCACGCAGTCGCCGGCGGTCTCGAGCTGGCGTTGTGGTGCGACCTGCGCGTGGCCGCGATGGGGGCGGTGTTCGGCGTCTACTGCCGGCGCTTCGGTGTCCCTCTGATGGACGGCGGCACGATTCGTCTGCCCCGACTCGTCGGCCAGGGCTGCGCGCTGGACATGATCCTCACCGGCCGGCCCGTCGACGCCGAGGAGGCGCTGCGCATCGGCCTCGCGAATCGCCTCGTTCCCACGGGCGACGCACTGCCGGCGTCGCTGACCCTCGCGCACGAGCTGGCCGCGCTGCCGCAGACGTGCCTGCGCAGCGACCGCATGTCGGTGCACGAGCAGTGGTCGCTCAGCACCGCCGATGCGCTCCTCAACGAGACCCGCCGCGGCCTCGCGGTCATCGCCAGCGGCGAGACAGCGCAGGGCGCGGAGAGGTTCGCGCGAGGTGACGGCCGTCACGGGACGCCGATCCCGTAGAGGAACGGCGGAGACCGGTATCCCTCCCGATGTGGCAGCGTGGAGGCGTGCAGTCACTCGATCAACGGACGTATCGCGCCCTCTTCGTCGTGCCGGGGTTTCGCCGCCTCTGCGCGGCGTCGCTCTTTGCCCGAACGGGCGCGAGCATGCAGGCGTCTTCCTGTCGGCCTGTTGCTGGGGATAGTCGCGGTCAGCTCCCTGACCAACCCCCTGAGCAACTCCGGCACGCGATCCCTGTTCCCGATCATGTGCCGCGTCCGTTGTGGGAGCGCGCCAACGCCGTCGACAGTGGCGGCTACGTGGTGGCATCGATCGCCGGCCCGGCGGTGGCGGGTTTGCTGGTCGGGCTCGCCGGCGTCCAGGTCGCTTTGCTGGCCACCGCCGCCCTGTACCTGGCCGGCGCGGCGGTTCTGCTGGCCATGAGGGAACCGGAGCTCGAGTGCGCCACCACAACCTCGCTGGGGCGCGACGCGCTCGCCGGACTGCGCTTACTTCTTTCGCAATCGCGAGCTGCGCGGCCTCGCACTCGTGACGTCCATCTCCAACATCTCGTTCGGCATCCTCAGCGTGGGCATGCCGGTGTGGCTGCTGAGCCACCTCCACACCGGCGACGGCAGCATCGGGATCATGTACGCGGTGACTGGCGTCACCGGTCTCTGCGCGGGCCTGGTGGCCGGCCGTCTGAGGTCGGAGGGCTGCGAAGCCCGGTTCGTGGTGGCTGGTTGCGGGCCGCGCCTTCGCGATCGCGGTTGTCGTCAACCTGGTTGCCGCAGTCGCCGCCGTGCTCACGCTCCGCCCGCGCGTTCGTGGCCCGGGCGGCCTGACCCCGGCGCTGAGTACAATTGCAGTGCAACAGCCAGATTCCTGACGTATTCCTGCTGCCCGGGCTGGGCGGCCCGAAGGAGGTGATTCCGACTCGTGTCGGAGGTCAAAGTCCGCGAGGGCGAGACCTTTGAGAGCGCTCTGCGACGCTTCAACAAGAAGATCAAGCAGAACGGCGTCCTCTCCGAGGTCCGCAGACGCGAGCACTACGAAAAGCCCTCGGTCCGTCGCAAGCGCAAGCTTGTTGCCGCCAAGAAGCGCCGCGCCAAGGCGGGCTGATTCACTGTCGTCCACGGCTTCACGCGCATGTGCGTGGAGCCGTGCTGCGCTCTGGCCAGCTCGTTCAGCCCATCGCATGAGAGTGACCATCGGTCGCGCCGACAGTGTGACCCTCGCGGCGCAGCGCGAGGCGATTCGTTGTGCCCGTCTCGGCCCCTTGCTGCGACGCTGCGGCGATGCGCTGCGGGTTGGCTCGCGAGCCAACCTCGCGGTCAGGCTCACCGATGACACAGAGCTCACGGAGCTCAGTGCGCGCTTCCTCGGCGTCGCCGCCCCCACTGACGTGCTCGCCTTCCCATCGGACGAACGCGACCGCGTTGGCGACATTGCCATCAGCGTCGAGCGCGCCCTGGCCCAGGGCAATGGCGACGGCCCCGCCGAGCTTCGCCTCCTGGTGGTTCATGGGCTGCTCCACTGTCTGGGCCACGACCACGCCGGAGCCGCTGAGGCCGCAGCCATGACCGCCGCGACACGACGGCTCCTGCCCCACCAGACAGTTGCCGCGCTGGTTCCGGCGAACGGCTGAGTGTCAGCGCTGGTCATCGGCCTGGGCAATCCCGGCGGCGAATATCGCGGCACCCGCCACAACGCCGGCTGGTTGGCGCTCGACCAACTGGAGTCGCGCGGGCGATTCGGGCGCGAGCGCCGGGAGGGGCCGGCCAAGGTGCGAGAGGGGGCCGTCGACGGCTATGAGGTGGTCACCGCGCGGCCGCAGACCTACATGAATGTCTCTGGGCGGGCTGCGGTTCACCTGCTGCGCAAGTACGGACTCCCCGCCGAGGACCTCATCGTCGTGCACGACGAGGTCGACCTTCCGCTCGGTCGGATCAGGTTGAAGCGCGGCGGCGGAGCCGCCGGTCAGAAGGGGGTGCTTTCGATCGCCGACTCGCTGCGCACCCAGGACTTCATGCGGGTGCGCATCGGTGTGTCGAGACCGCCGGACCGGGATCAGATGATCGATTACGTGCTCGACCGATTCACGCCCGAGGAGCGCGAGCGGCTGGCCGCCATCCTGCCCCGTGCGGCCGATGCCGTGATGGCGCTGGTGCGCGACGGTTTGGAGAGTGCGATGACCGAGTACAACCGTGCCCCTGACAACTGACCTGGCCACACTGAGCGCGCGGCTTGCAGGCGTTAGCGCGCTGCGCTCGCTTCGCGATCTCGCGCGCGGCAGGGTCGGCGGCGTGCCCGCCGGCGCCATCGCGCTGATCGCCTGGTGGCTGCGCGAGGTGAACG
>NZ_JAEKNS010000080.1:0-53640 GCF_016464765.1 Candidatus Aeolococcus gillhamiae
CCTCCCAACCGTTCGACGTCGCCGGCGGCGACACTCACGAAGGCCGCTTGCGGGCAGAGCTGCTGGGCCTGGCGAAGCGGCTGGCCGGGAGCCACGCCGCACGCCGCGGCCGCCGTCGAGGCGGCGAGCACGGGAAGGCGCAGCTCGGGCGCACCCCCCACGATCACCGCCTCCCCACGCAGCTCCGGATGGCGGCGCAGCGCCGCCACCAGGCCGAGGTGGGGGTGGCGGGCACAGAGCCACCGCAGGGGGGCGTCATGCACTGAGATGCACCACGGTCAGCTCGGCGGCCTCTTCCTCGCGCGCCGGTGACATCACCGCCGGGTAGCCCACCACCTCGGCGGTGGCGTAGGGACGGGGATAGCGGAGCAGCAGGGTGTCGGTGGCGCCGGGCGCGAACAGGCGGCTCTTGCTCACCTCGAGCGCAACCCGCAGGCCGGTGATATCGCCATGCGACTCCTGCCATCCCGCGGGCCGGCAGGAGAGCGTCAGCGAGGACGCGTAGGCGAGCGGGGCCGCGGCCGGCGCGGGAGCGGCGACCACGCAGACGGCACGACGCCGATGGACCGCCTCGACCAGGCCGTTGAGTGCCTGCTCGATCTCGGCGTTGCGGGGATGCCCACGATCCAGCGCCACCCCCACCCAGGGCGACCCGGCGACGACCAGGGCACGGGCCATGGCCAGCCCCTCGCGCCAGCGTCCCCGGCCGGGGAGGACGGCAAGGCAGCTGCCGAGGTCAGCCCCGAGGTCGGCGAGGAAGCCGGGATCGAGGCTGGCGGCGACGTCGACGTAGACCACCTCGCCCTCACGGCTGGCCTGGGCCGCCAGCGCCTGGAGCAGGGTCAGCCGGCCACTCACCCCCGTCTGGGCCGCCTGGAGAAGGGTGATCCGACCGCGAGGCAGGCCGCCGGGGCTGAGCCGGATGTCGAGGGCGGGGATGGCGGTGAGCCAGCCGCCGTTCTCGCCACCATCCGGCTCGGGGCCGCGATGCACGGCGGCGTTGCCATAGCGCCGCTGCAGCCCGGCAACGGTGTCGGCAAGCACCCGTCCCCTGGTCTCCGCGTGCATCCACAGCTCCTCACCGTCGTTGCACCGAACCGCCTCATCGGGAACGAGGGCTCAGACCGCGGTCGGGACGTCGATGATAGCGAACAGATGTTCGATGGGCAACGGCCGGGCACGGCCGCCTGGGGCGTGGCCCGCGATGGAGGGTCAGCGAGGACCTTTCGCGTAGCTCATCGCATCACACCGGCGCATCGGTCAGCGTGAGGCAGCGTCCGCCGGCAGCTGGAGGCTGTTGACGATGGGCGCCGCTTCGGCCGCGAGCTGTGTGAGACCGGCGTCGGTGGGAGCGTCGAGAACGACGAACAGCGTCTGCGGTTGACCGGACACCGTGATGGCCGCCAGGTAGATGCGGAACTCCTCATCTCCCGCCACGCCCACGAATTGGTTCGCGCCCCAGAGCGCTCGGTTGGTGAAGAGGTCCGCACATCGCGGATTCGATGGGCAAGTGGGGTCGCCGTAGTGTGCCGAGTGGGACGCGCCGACCACCAGGCTCGTGGCCTTGATGCCCCTCCCGATCGTCGCCGGCGCTGGCGGAACGACCACGGTGAAATCCGGGTTGCTGGTCATCCACGCGACCAGCGCCTCCGGCGTGGTCCCAACGTTGGTCAGCACCGTGCCGTGTCCGGTGCCGGTGCTCTTCACCGCGGTGAGGTCATCCCAGACGGTGAAGAAGTCGTTGGGTGTGTTCGGACTCAGGCTGAGGCCACCCGGATCGTTTCCCGTGCCGTGCCAGCCGCCCCCCGGGACGGTTAAGGTGAAGCCGGGCAGCACCGTCCCATCACCCAGCACATACGTCCCGGCTCCAATGCTGCAAGGCGCGCCGTCGCTGCAATGGGTGGTGAGCGTCGGCGTTGGTCTTGCGGTGCCGGCTGGCGACGAGGCCTGCTGCGTTGGGCTGGCCGGTGCAGCGCTACTGCCGCATGCGCTCGCCGCGACGGCGAGCATCACCGTCAGCTGCCAGGTGACCGCACGTCGCATTGCACCCCTATCAAAGCGGATCGGCGTAAGGGCGGATCCTAACCGATCCCAAGCGAAGTCGGGCCGGGGCGCCCGCTTGCGCCACACTGCACCGCCATGCAGGTGACCTCGCAGTGCCGTGTCGACGCCTCCCCTGACTGGGTGCGCTCATTCCTCCTAGCAGGGACGCGTGAGGATGACGTGACCGTCGACGGCGATGTCATCGAAGTGCGCCAGCGCGACAGGCTCATCGACCTGGTGGTGCGCAACCGACTCAGCCCCGACGGCGATGGCGGGACCTGTGTGGATGTGGACGCCAACCTGCGCCTGCTGGGCCTGGCGCGTGTCGTCGGTGGTTTGTTCCACCGCCGCGTGCGCCGCACCCTCGAGCGCGGCCTCGACCGACTCCCCACCGCCATGGAGCGGGCTCTCGACGAGCAGGAGGGTGGCGGTTGCGAGGAGCGGGACGACCCGGGGGCGGCCGGGAGAGCGGAGGACGGCGCGGGAAGCTGATCACCGGCACGGAGGCTTTTCGTACCCTCCGCGGGCAGCGTCAGAGGAGGGTCGAGCCAAGGTGCGCGTCGCCATCACCGGGGGAACCGGCTTCGTCGGCAGCAACACGGCGCGCGCGTTGCTCGCCGCCGGGCACGAGGTCGTGCTGGTGTCGCGCGGAACCCGGCGGGTGGCCCCTCGCGAAGGTCTGCGCGTGGTGCGTGCCGATGTCATTGCCGGCAAGGGTCTGGCCGAGGCCTTCGCCGGCTGTGACGCCGTCGTCCACCTCACCGCGATCATCCGCGAGAAGGGCAAGCAGACCTTCGACGCCGTCATCCGGCGCGGCACCGAGAACGTCGTTGACGCGGCGCGCACGTCGGGCGTCGCACACCTCGTGTACATCAGCGCGATCGGTGCCGACCCCGATCCGGCCTTTCCCTATCACTACACCAAGTGGATGGCCGAGCAGGCGGTGCGGAGCAGCGGCGTGCCCTTCACGATCCTGCGCCCGAGCCTCATCTTCGGGCCCGGCGATGGCTTCTTCACCACGCTGTGCTCTCTGGTTCGCTACAGCATCCCGGTCATCCCCATCGCCGGGGACGGCGGCGCGCTGTTCCAACCGATCGGCATCGATGACGTGGTGCACTGCATCGCGCTGTGCCTGGAGCGCGGGCCGACGATGCGCGTCATCGAGATCGGCGGTCCCGAGCAGCTCTCCTACGAGGGCATCGTCGACGTCATCCACGACGCCATCGGCGCGGGCATGCGCATCAAGGTGCACGTCCCGGTGGGCGCATTGCTGCCCGCCGCCATGGTCATGGACAAGGTGCTCCCCAACCCTCCGGTGACACCGTCGCAGCTGCGCATGCTGGCGCGACACAACATCACCCGCATCGACTCGGTGCGCAGCGCCTTCGGCTTCGCGCCGGCTGCGTTCACCGCCAACGCCGGCTATCTCAACGAGCGCTGAGTGCTCAGCGAGCGACTGGCCGCGCTGGGACTGGAGCTCCCGCCGGCGCAGACGCCGCTGGCCAGCTACGTGATGGCCCGACGGTCCGGCGATCTCCTCTACCTCTCCGGCCACGTGTGCCGCGCCGACGGCGCGGTGGTTGAAGGAATCGTCGGTGACGACGTCGACATCGAATCGGCGCAGCGGATGGCGCGGGGCGTGGCTGTCGACCTCCTCGCCAGCGCCGCCGCTGCCCTGGGCTCGGTCGACCGCGTCGGCGGCGTGGTCCGGGTCACGGGCTTCGTGCGCAGCGCGCCGGGCTTCGCCGGCCAGCCCGCGGTGATCAATGGGGCGTCGGATCTCTTCGTCGAACTGTTCGGTGAGCGGGGGCGGCACGCGCGCAGCGCAGTCGGTGTCGGCGAGCTGCCGCTCGGCGCGGCGCTCGAGATCGAGGCCATCTTCGAGGTGTCGGGCTGAACGTCTGTCGTGGCCGTTCCCGGAGTTAGCCCGGGGCCTTGCTGCCCATCGCGATACCCGATTCGATGGCGTCGACCAGCGCCTCCGGTGCCTCCATCGGCGTCATATGACCGGCACCGGGGATCCGAACAAGCCTGGCGTCCTTGACGTCGCGCGCCAGGATGTCGGACATGGTGATGAAACAGGGCACATCGCGTTCGCCGATCACCACTGTTGTCGGCACCGTCACCCGGTCGAGCATGTCGACGGCGTGAGGGTTGACGGGCCGCGCGCAGTCCGCGCCCATCCAGTGATGTCCCGGGTAGGTGGCGACCATGGCGGCAAGTCGTTGCGCCAGTACGGGGCGCTCGTTGGCCGGTCCGAACAGCGGATGGTCGAGCCACGCTGCCCGGCCACCCTGCGGTCCCTCGGTGCGAGTGCGGGCAATCACCGCCTCCGACCCCGCCTGCGAGGCGGGATCCCAGGGCACCTCGTCGAGCACGGCGTCGACGAGGATGAGCGCGCTGACGCGCTCCGGTGCGGCGATCGCCGTCAACAGAGCGACCTGGCCGCCGAAAGACAGACCCACCAGCGCGGTCCGCGTGATGCCTAGCCCGTCGCACAACGCAATAAGGTCGTCACCGTGGCTGTACGAGACGCTGGCGTCGAAGGCTGCAGAGTCGCCGAACCCGCGGCAGTCGTAGCGCACCACCTGGTGATGGGCAGCGAGGCCGGGCACGACGTCATCCCACATGTCACGAGTGAGCGCGAAACCGTGCACCAGCACGATGGGCGGTCCCTCGCCGGAGCTCTCCCAGGCGAGCGAGCCGCCGTCAACAGTCAGCCTGCCACTAGCCATGCTTGCTCCTCAGTCCTGAGGCAGCACCAGAGGGCGCTTCACCAGCTCCTCGAGCACGAAGATGGTCTGGGTGGCGCGGATCTCCTCACTGGCCTGGAGACGCTCGAGCACCACGTCACGGAGCGTCTCGACGTCGGGGACGCGGACGACCAGGAGCGCGTCGTACTCCCCGGTGGTGAACGCGCAGTACTCCACCTCCGGCATGGAGACGAGACGGCGGCGCAGTGATCGCCACGCCGGCTGGCGACCCGAGATCAGCACCAGCGCGGTGACGCCGAGCCCCACCCGCGCGGGGTTGACGCGCACCGAGTACCCCTCCACCACTCCCGTCTCACGCAGGGTGTCGAGACGGTTGTAGGTGGCGGCGCGGGAGATGCCGGCGCGTTGCGCGAGCGCAGCCACCGAGATGCGCCCGTCCTCGGCGAGCACCTCGAGCAGACGGCGGTCCACGGCATCGAGCCCCGGCGCGGCAGATTGTGAGCGCGAAGGCCGCTGGGGGGCGGCTGTGTTGGACACTGTGTAAGGATCATGGCATTATGTGAGCAGTATGTCCAGCGAACCGAACTGTCACTGGACAGAAGTGGTCCGCAGCGGGACAATCTGGCGCAGGTCCTGCAGCCCAGGCGCATGGAGGCGAACACGATGTCGACCCTTGTCAGCGAGCCGCCGGTCTCTGTCGGCGGGTCCGACTGGGACACCTTTCTCGAGCAGGTCCGCGAGACGGTCATGAGCCATCCCGTGGTCACCAACAACGAGTACTGCATCTGGTTCGACCGCGGCGAGGCGTCGCGGGACCAGGTCCGTGACCTCATCCAGCAGTTCTCGGTGTTCAGCAACCTCTTCATCGTGGCCCAGCTCCTCAAGACCATCAACGCGCCGACCATGTCGCAGGCGCGGGAGTCGTGCGAGATCCTCGTCAACGAGCTCGGCGTCGTCTTCAACAGCGGCCGCACTTCTCCGTCGGCCAACGGCGTGAGGAGCGATGACGACAACGATCGCGAGGGCGACCCCGAGCTTGTGTCCACGGAGGGCACCGTCGACGGCGGCGTCTACCGCTTCAGCGCCCGTCACTTCGAGTGGCTGGTCAAGGTGGGTGAGGCCGCGGGCCTCGGCTTCGACGACCTCGGCAAGCGCAAGTTCGGACGCGAGGAGACGCTCTTCTTCTGCGACGAGCTGGCCCGCATCTACGGCAGCGACGACCCCGACGTCGCCGAGGGCGCCAGCTTCGCCGTCGAGCACTGGGCGGCCGCCGGCTTCTGGAAGCAGCTCATCAACGGTCTCGACGGCTACAAGAACCGCGAGGCTCCCGACCTGCGCCTCGCCTTCTTCACCTGGCACGACCGCGTCGAGGACCAGCACGCCGCGCACACGATGGACGAGCTCGAAGGTGCGTTCCAGCGCCCCGGCTTCGACCAGCAGAAGTTCCTCGAGGGCGCCGCGGAGATGCTCAACGGCGTCAAGACGTTCTGGGACGGCCTCGAGAAGCGGCGCAGGGAGCTGGAGCCCACCCCGGCGTGACCAACGCTCTGGAAACCCCGGTCGAGATCGGCACCCCGGTCCTCGAGGGTACCGACCACGTCGAGCTCTGGGTGGGCAACGCCCGGCAAGCGGCGTACCACTACCGCAACGCCTTCGGCTTCGACGTCATCGCCTACGCCGGCCCCGAGACCGGCGTTCGTGATCGCGCCTCGTACGTGCTCCAGCAGGGCAAGGTGCGGCTGGTACTCACCGCCCCGCTGCAACCCGACGGGCGCATTGCTGAGCACGTGCGCATGCACGGCGACGGCGTGCGGGCCATCGCGCTCCGCGTCGAGGATGCGCGTGGCGCCTACGAGGCCGCCACCGCGCGCGGCGCCCGCAGCGTCGCCGAGCCCACCACGGTGACCGACGGCGACGGCGCGATCACTTTCGCGTCGGTGGCCACCTTCGGTGACACGGTGCATCACTTCGTCGAGCGCAACGAGTACAGCGGTGCGCATTGGCCCGGCTATCGCGAGGAGCGCCGAACCAGCGGCGGGGTGGGGCTGCGGTTCATCGACCACACCGTCGGCAACGTCGAGCTCGGCAAGATGGACGACTGGGTCTCCTTCTACTCCGAGGTGTTCGGCTTCCACGTGTTCCAGGAGTTCGACGAGCACGACATCGCCACCCAGTACAGCGCCCTGCGCAGCAAGGTGGCCCGCGATCCGCGCAGCATGGTCACCTTCCCGATCAACGAGCCCGCGGTCGGCATCAAGGCCTCGCAGATCCAGGAGTACCTCGACTACTACCGCGGCAGCGGCGTCCAGCACATCGCGCTGCACACCGACGACATCGTCGGCACAGTCGCGGCGATGCGCGACCGTGGCGTCGAGTTCCTCACCGCGCCGCACTCGTACTACGAGGCGCTCGGCGACCGCGCCGCAGGAATCGGTGAGGACCTCGACCGCCTCGAGGAGCTCAGCGTGCTCATCGACCGCGACGACGACGGCTACCTCCTGCAGATCTTCACGCGCCCTGTGGGCGACCGGCCCACCCTCTTCTTCGAGGTCATCCAGCGCAAGGGCTGCAAGGGCTTCGGCAAGGGCAACTTCAAGGCGCTGTTCGAGGCCATCGAGCGCGAACAGGCGGCGCGCGGCAACCTCTAATCTGCAGCTGGTGAGAACCTACCGCCGGCTCGGCGACGTGCCCCGCAAGCGCCACATGCGCTTCGAGGTGGGTGGCAAGCCGATCTTCGAGGAGCTCTTCGGGCGCGAGGGGTTCAGCGGTCCCTCATCGCTGCTCTATCACCGCAACATGCCGGAGTCGGCACACGACATCAGCGAGGGACCGGCCGAGATGATGGCGCCGGAGCGTGAGCAGGTGCACGAGCACGCGCACCTCCAGGGGTTCAACCTCCAGCCCGACGGTGACGTGGTAAGCGGTCGCAAATGGCTGCTGGTCAACGACGACATCCACATCGGCCTGGCCTTCCCGGTGCGCCAGCAGGAGGTGCTCTGCGTCAACGGCAGCGCCGACGAGATCCTCTTCGTCCACCGGGGCGCGGGCGTGCTGCACACCCAGTTCGGCACGCTGGCGTTCGGCACGCACGACTACGTGGTGATCCCGCGGGGCACCATCTATCGGGTCGAGTTCGAGTCACTCGACGACGTCCGCATCCTCGCGCTGGAGGTCGCCGGGCTCGTCGACTCTCCGGATCGCTACCGGGCGCGCAACGGCCAGCTCACCGAGATCGCGCCGTACTCGGAACGCGACTTCCGGGGTCCTGATGAGCTCGAGGAGGGCGGGGACGGGCCCGTCGAGGTCTGGCTGAAGCGTGCCGGGCGGGTGAGCCGCTACCGCCTCGATCACCACCCCTTCGACCTCGTCGGCTGGGACGGCACCATCTACCCGGTGGCCTTCAACATCCACGACTTCGAGCCGCGCGCCGGCCGCTTCCACGTCCCACCACCGATCCACCAGACCTTCCAGGCGCACAACGTGGTGATCTGCTCGTTCGTCCCGCGCAAGCTGGACTGGGACCCGGACGCGGTCATGCTCCCCTACCACCACAGCAACCTCGACTCCGACGAGGTGCTCTATTACGTCGACGGCGACTACGCGGCACGGCGCGGGGTCAAGCAGAGCTCGTTCACCCACCACGTCGGCGGTGTGCCACACGGCCCCCAGCCGGGCGCGCTCGAGGCGTCGTACGAGCGTCCTCGCGAGACCAACGAGCTGGCGGTGATGGTCGACACGTTCCGCCCGCTCCATCGCACCGAGGTTGCGCGCCAGCTGGTCGACCGCGAGTATCCGTTCTCGTGGCACACCGGCGGGATGCGCGGCACCGAGTCGATCGCCTGAGCCCGCGGCGGTGAACGAGTCGCCGCTGTCGGGGTGGGCCGCGTCGCAGGTGGAGGCCGGCGGCTGGATCAGGCGCATGTTCGCCGAGGGCCAGCGCCTGCGCACCGAGCACGGCGACGACAGTGTGATTGACCTCTCACTCGGCCAACCGCTCGACGCCCCGGCGCCGGTTCGCGACGCCCTGGCCCGCGCCGGCAGCGAATTCTTCCCCGGGCGTCATGCCTACATGCCCAACCTCGGCTACCCCGAGCTGCGCGAGCGTGCCGCCGAGGACGTCGGCGCGCCCGGCGTCACCGCCGCGTGCATCGCCATGACCGGCGGTGCCGCCGGAGCGGTGTGCCTGGCGCTGCGCGCCTTCCTCGACGTCGGCGACGAGGTGGTCGGGATCGCCCCGTACTTCCCCGAGTTCCGGCCCTACTGCGAGACCGGTGGGCTGTCGTTCACGCCCGTGCGCGCCGACGACACCAGCCAGCGCGTCGACATCGATGCGCTGGTGCACGCGCTGACCGACCGCACCGCGGCCGTGATCATCAACAGCCCGAGCAACCCCAGCGGACACGTCATCGAGCACGAGGAGATGGCCGCGATCGTCGATGTGCTCGAGCACCACAACCGCCGCACCGGCCGGCGCATCCTGCTCATCGCCGACGAGGCGTACCGCAATCTCGTGTACGCGCCGGCGCGACGCGTCGAGCCATTCGCGTACTACGAGCACACCGTGCTGGCCCGATCCTTCTCGAAGGACATGGGCCTGGCGGGAGAGCGGATCGGCTACCTGGTCCTGCACCCCTCGCTGGCCGGCGAGCAGACCGATCGTGGGCTGGAGGGCTGCATGCGCGCGCTCGGCATGGTCAACGCGCCCGCGACTGCGCAGCGCGCGCTGCTCTACCTGGACTCGTGGAACATCGGTGTCGAGCAATACCATCGACTCCGTGACCACGGACGTGACGCGGCGGTGGCGGCCGGGCTGGACGTCGCCGAACCGCAGGGGGGCATCTTCCTGTGGATCCGCAGCCCCTGGCCGGACACGCTCGCCTACGTCAGCGCGCTCGCCGAGCGGCGCGTGCTGGTGACGCCGGGCATCGCGTTCGAGGTCCCGGCGCGGTTCCGGCTCTGTTTCACGAGCACGCCGGAGCGGCTGTCGCAGGCTCTCGCGACCGCCGGCGAGGTGGCGGGGAGCGCTCCGGGATGAGCTGGCGGGAAGGGGGGGATTCGAACCCCCGGAGGGACTTAACATCCCTCACCCGCTTAGCAGGCGGGCGCTTTCAGCCTCTCAGCCACCTCCCCGCGGAGAGCGCCAGTATATGGAGTGCACGGCGCCGCAACTGTCGCCGGAAGGAGTCGAAGCCATGCGCTGGGTGACGTTTGGACACGGACAGCAGGACGGCGACCGCGTGGGTGTCGTCGTCGATTCGCACGTGCACGCGCTCCCCGTGGGCGCGACGCTGCTCGGCCTGCTTCGCGACGGCGGCGACGGCCTGGCGAGCGCCGGCGAAGCGGCGCGACGTAACCCCTCTGAGGTGCTGCCGCTCGCGGAGGTGATCCTGCGTGCACCGATACCTGTCCCGCCCACCGTGCGCGATTTCTACGCCTTCGAGCAGCACGTCAAGACCGCGCGCAAGCGCCGCGGCCTGGAGATGGACCCGGACTGGTACGAGCTCCCTGTCTTCTACTTCAGCAATCCGTACGCCGTCAACGCAGATGGAGAGGACGTTGCGGTGCCACCCGGCAGCGGCGAGCTCGACTTCGAGCTCGAGGTGGCCGCGATCATCGGCCGCGGCGGCGCAGACCTGACGCCGCAGCAGGGCGAGGACAGCATCGCGGGCTTCTGCGTCATGAACGACTGGAGCGCGCGTGACATTCAGCGCCGCGAGATGAAGCTGAGCATGGGACCAGTGAAGGGCAAGGACTTCGCGACAACGCTGGGGCCGATGCTGGTGACTCCGGACGAGCTCGACGACGCGCGCAGCGGGCGCGCGTATGACCTCACCATGACCGCGACGGTCAACGGGCGCGAGTACTCGCGGGCGTCGCTGGCTGAGATCTTCTGGAGTTTCGGCGAGATGGTCAGCTACGCCTCGCGCGGGACGCGTGTGGAGCCGGGCGACGTCATCGGCTCGGGCACCTGCGGAACCGGCTGCATCCTGGAGCTCGCGCTCGTGCATGGAAACGACGAGTATCCGTGGCTGCAGCCCGGCGACGAGGTGGTCTTGACGGTGGACAGGCTGGGCACGCTTCGCAACCGCGTCGTCGCCGGCGCACCGCTGCGTCCTCTGCGATGAGCACGACGGCGCAGGGGTTCACGAACCGGCTGGACGCCGTCGAGGAGAGGCTCCGCGCCCATGCCGCCCGTGACTTCCCAACGGAGGCGCTCACCGCTCCGGATCCGCTCACGGGCGAGCGCTGGGAGGCGGGCCAGGTGTGGGCTCACGTCGCCGAGTTCATCCCCTACTGGCTCGGCGAGGCGGGGCTGGTGGTCGAGCACCGCGGCGATCAACCGGTACCATTCGGGCGCACCAAGAGCGATCGCGTGCGGATCGCCGCCATCGAGCGCGACCGGAGCACCGACCAGGGGCGCCTTTGGCGCCGAACCGCCGGCGACATAGCCAGCCTGCGCGCCTTCCTGGACGGGCTGGGTGATTCGGCGTGGAGCGCCCGCGGTTTCCATCCCACTCTCGGAACGATGGACCTCAGCCAGATCATCGAGGAGTTCCTCGTCGGCCACGTCGAACAGCACGCCGGGCAGCTCGACCAGCTGCTGCCTCCGCGAGGTGATCCGGGTCACGACCACGCGGTCGCTGCCGAATGATCGACTGCCCGTTGCCCGGACCTGCTACAAGGAGCGCAGGATTCGATTGGCTCGGTGCGGCGGTTAGGGGTGCGGCTTGGCCAAGGTGCTGCTGGCGGACGACGATCCGGACATTCGCGAGCTCGGTCGCCTTCTGCTTTCGAGGCACGGCCACCAGGTGGTGACCGCTGAGGATGGCGTCGAGGCGATCGCCATGCTCCCCCGGGAGACGCCGGCGCTCGTCGTCACCGACCTCAACATGCCCCACAAAGACGGCCGCGACGTGTGCTCCGCGGTACGGTCCTCAGCCACCCTGGGCCTGATCCCGGTGGTGATCCTCACCGCCCTGCCGCTCAACGACGAGCGCGTGGTCCAAGCGACCACCGAGTGCCACGCCGTCGTCCTTCTCAAGACGGACATCAGCACGCTCGGCGACCTCGCCGACCGGCTCGTCGCGGAAGGGACTGCCGCCTAGCTGCTGGGCGAGGCCCTGCGGGCTGGCGTCAGACGCCGTGCCGGCGGCGCAGGGCGATGCCGCCGACCACGACCCCACCGAGCAACCCCATCGCGGGCACGAACGGCACCTCGGCAATGTTTGGCGGAGGCGGCGGATTCGGGGCGAAGCCGGTGGCCTGCGCCACACCGCCGTCCTGCGCTGAGACCGTGCCCGTGGTGAACTGCTTGGCGTTCGTCTCGACCTCGAGCACCAGCGAGGTGGCTCCGGGCGGCAGTTCATGCGTGCCCGTGAAGTCCCAGGTGATGACTGCTCCAGAACCACTGCGGCTGACGTCCGCCGGGGCAACCGTGCCGTTGACGAAGCTGCTCCCGGGGGCGGAGGCACCGCTGGGGTTTTCACCGATGTCGGCGAGCACGCCCGTGAAGTCCGAGACGTTGACATGCTCGATCGGCTGCGGGGAGTTCGCCGAGTTCTTGACCTGGAGCAGGAAGTCGAGGCAGCCGCTGCAGAACACGTTGTTCGACTGGTAGACGTCCTCGGTGTAGGTGGCCGTGAACGAGCCCGATGCCGTCAGCGTACCGCTCACCGACGCCAGCAGCGTGCCGCTCTCGCTGAGGATGTCCGGCGCGCATGTGCCACCGCCACTGGGACACTGCGATGCAAAGGCCGGAGAGGCGGTCGCGACGGCACCGCCGACCCATCCCGCGGCGCCCAACGCCATCATCACGATGATCCGCACTGTCTTCATCGACCGAGTCACTCTCCTTCCCGTCCCGACGCCGGCCCGGCGCCGGGTTCTATCGCCTTCCCGGCCGGAATAGTAACGGAAAGGAATCGTGGCCGCAGCCCTTTGCCCGGCTGAATTCGGCTTATTTTCAGCCGGCGCCCTGCTGCCGCGGGGCAAGACCTTCACCCACGTGGCTCCCTTCGGCAGGACCCCGGATACCATGAGCCGGACCGCCGCGGAGGGATGCCGGAGTGGTTGATCGGAGCGGTCTTGAAAACCGCAGGGGCCGCCAAGCCCCCGGGGGTTCGAATCCCTCTCCCTCCGCCATTTTTGAACTCGCGGGCGCAGTTTCTCTGTTCATCAGCGTTGGACGCGAGAGCGACTTTGCAGCCAACTTTGCAGCCATTCGCCTGCTGAAGACCCGTCACACGGTGTTTGGGAGTTGCCAAGCCCGCTCTGCTCGCCTTGAGTTGTCTACGTGGGTGGTCAAAGCGGGACCATGCCAGGCGCCGCCGGCCTACCAGCCCTCCCAAAGGGTGTTGCCAGAGCCCTGCCAGAAGACCAGCTGGGTGGAGCCGTCGACGGCGACTGTGACGCTCGGCGACGATGTCAGCAGCCGGTCGCTGCCCAGGCGCACCTCGCGTTCACCACGCCTGGCGCCCGCGATGAACAGGATCGCCGCATCATCACGCCGCCCCACCTGCCTAACGGGTGGCTGAGGTCGCGTCAGGCGCAGCTGACGGTGACGATGGTGAGCTTGGTGCCGGCGGGGTTGAGGCGGCCGTCGAAGCGCACCTGGCCGCTCGAGGAGGTGGCACGGAAGGCCACATGCACCTTCTGGCCAGTCGCGATGGTGACCTTGTCCGTCCAACCCGACGCGGGGGCCACCGACTGCACCTGCAGGTTCGTCTGAGTGTTCTGCAGCAGGGTCACCGTGCCGGCGTTGGCTGCCGACACCGACCAGGGTCAGACCGCGCAACGGCGAACGATGCATCTCGTGATTCCCCCCAAACCCGAGCGGCTCCTTAGGCCGCTGGCCGGGGCAAAACACGGTTGGCTTGATTGACGTCAACCTTGCTATTGGTGGATTGACGCAGAGTCGTGCCCCGGCCCCAGGTCGCGCTGGTGAGGGGTCTCCGCCGATCTCAAGGAATCGTGCTCGCAGGTGCGGGTCAGCGAACGCGGTCGGAGGAGAACTACCCGAGATTGAAGGCTGTCCTCGGGTCGTTCGGCGACGGGACGCCGCCAGTTGCTGTACTGGTGGGGAGCGCAGCCAACCCCAACATTGCTTCGGTGGCCGCGAGGAGGTTGTAGTGATTGAACCAGGTTGTCGAGACGACGGCCGGTGTGTAGGGACTGATCACCAGCATCGCTACCGAACAACTCCGATACGCCATTGCATCGGCGTGCGCCGCGTCCCAGCACGTCTCCGCCTTGCGCGCATCGCGTCCGCCGCCCTCGTCCCACGTGACGAAGATCGTCGTCCCGCCGGCGAGGTAGGTAGGACTGTTGAGAATCGCCGGCAGCCAGGCCGCCAGCCACTTGTCCGTCGCGGCGATCCGGTTCGTGGAATGACATGCGCGGCCAACGTTGTGTCCATCGTCGCAGAGATTCGGACTGATAAATGCAAACGTCGGCAGGCTGTTGTTGGTCAGGTCGCTTAGCAGGTTGCCTGCAGTGACGGCCGGGCCGCCGCTTCGAGAATTGCTGAGGGAGACATCATTGGTAGGGCACGAGGCAGCGACATCGGTGAAGTACGGAGCCGGGGCGTGCTTTGGCACATAGAGGCTGGTATTCGCCGGCGAGCAAGCGGACGGCATGCTCTCCGCGTAGTCCTTCCACGTCCCACCGCTGGCGGGGGCCGAGACCTGACCGAAGAGGCTGGTCTGCGGCTGTGGGCAGCTCTTGATGCTGCAGTCTTTGCCTTGATAGAGAGCAGCCCCGGTCCAGTGGCCTGACAGTGCGCCGACGTAGTTGGTCAGGGAGTCGTGGGAGATGTTGTGCCAGTTCGTCGCGAGGCCGCACTCGCCAGCCACGGTGTTGAAGTACGGAGCCTGAGGTGAGCCGATGACGTTAGCAGCCGACTGGTTCTCCTCGAAGATCCAAATCACGTGCTGAAAGGTCGCTGGTGGCCTGGGAGCGGTCCCGGTCGCAGCGCATGGCGATGACGCGGCGGAAGTGGCCGCCTGGGCCGAGGCGACGTGCGCAGAGATGGGTATCACGGTCGAGCGCGGTGGGGCAGCTCCCCACAGCGCGGCACCAATAAGGGTGACCCCACCCATCAAGATACTCGTGGAACGGAAGGTCGAGCGCGACAGGTGGCGTTCATGCGGCGTCGAGGAAGGCGGCGCGTGAGGCAGGTGCCAGTTGTCGCTTGGAGCGCTACGCCGATGCTGCATGACTGCCCCCCTTTGCCCTGTCGACCCGCGTCCAGCCTTGTCGTCGTACGTTTCGCCACAGATCGGTGCCGGGTCGCATCGGTCCAAGTGGAGCAGGCAAGCGTACAGGAATGGGGGTGAACGCCGCAACGCACTCAAACCAACCAAAATTACAGAATGGGTGGAGTAGCTGCCCACACGTCGCCTCGCCGCTGCGAGGCAACCACGCTTGCCCACCAACCCGGTCCCCGGAAGGATCGTTAAATCCACGGTGATCAACGCGGACGCCACGGGGCTCCATCCGTATTCGATCGGCCCTCAGAGGGGAGTGGTGAATCGCCCTAGGTTTCGTGAAGACTCGCCGGGTTGGTTTCATGCCGCCGGAACGACGGCGCTGGTGGCATAGTGGTAGCGGATCAGGCAGGAGCATGCTGGGTCGGCCCGGCTCACTGAGTCTTCCGTGGGTCGGCGCGCCTCGCGTCGCGTCGTCATCGGCCTAGACGGATTCGCTCCGAGTTCAAATCGGCGGGCCCAAACGCGACGTTTTGGGACATCTTGGCCGGCGAGGTTGAGGCTCGAAACGATGACCTTCCACGCGCGTCCCACCAACGATACCAATCGGGCGGGGCCACACTGTCGGAATCGTTAGTAAGACACCCAGCTCACCGTCGGCGAGACCGTGGACAGCGCGGCCTGGTGGTTCCTGACCCCCGAACGCACTTCTCAGTCACAGCAGATGGCGTATTCGGCGGCCGCCGACGCCGGAACCAGGCCGCGCCAGATCGGCCCAGACGAGGCCACCCAGACACGCGGGCAGCTCGCTTCGAGCTGGCCGGTTGGTTCCAGTTTCAGCCGATCTTCGAGCGCATCAGCAGGGACAGCTCCGACATCTTCGACTGAGCCCGTTCAGCGCGCGGCGAGGTACTCACGCGCCACCTGCCGAAGTTGGTCGTGCACATCGAGCAGCGGCCCTTGCCGTGGCGGCAGCCACTCCTTGCGGATCTTGGCCAGCGACGTGTAGTTGGTGTCGCAGACGTTGGCCAGCGGCGCTTCCACCGCCTGGGAGACAAGCTGGTACGCGTCCATCATGGCCAGTCCGTGGTCCGACACCAGCCAGCCGACCAGGTCGACCTGGGCGATGCGGAATGCATCCTCTAGAGGGCGTGCCGAGCCCGTCGACATGATGTGAGTGTCCGACTCCAGGCGCGGCCACGGAGTCAGCCGGCCCTTGATCAGCTCGATGGCCACCACGGTGTCCATGGCACATTCGATGGCGACCCCGCACGTCTCTCCCTCCCCCTGACGCGCATGCCCATCGCCGATGGAGAAGAGCGCGCCGGGAACGTTGACGCCGAGGTAGCAGGTGACCCCAGACTGCATCTCCGGGGTGTCCATGTTGCCGCCGTGGGCATCGGGAACCAGCGCCGAGCGCACCTCGAGGTTGGCGGGCGCCACTCCCACGGTGCCGTGCATCGGCACCATCGGGAGGTCGACCGTGAACTCCCCCTCCCCCGCCTGGAACCGGCAGGTCCTGGCTACGCGATCCAGTTGCCACATCCACACAATCTCCGGGAGTGGCTCCTGCAGGGTCGCCGTGAGATGCGTGCTCGTCAACGCGCCGAACAGGGGCACCGTAGTCGACGCCGCCCAGTCCCGGCTGGGCTCGATGGACACGAAGTGCACCGCAAGGGTGTCTCCCGGCTCGGCACCCTCGACGTAGAACGGGCCGGTCTGCGGGTTGAGGAAGGGGAACTCGCACACGGACGAGACGAGGTCACCGCGAGATCGCACCCGGCCGGCGAAGCAGTCCTCGGTCCACAACTCCAGCACTGCCCCCGGTTGCACGCGCATAAGCGGCGCGGAACCTCCGAATGTCCACGCGAACTGGTCCGCAGTTGGTCGGAAGCTGATGACGCGC
Source organism: Candidatus Aeolococcus gillhamiae (assembly GCF_016464765.1). Taxonomy (NCBI): domain Bacteria; kingdom Bacillati; phylum Candidatus Dormiibacterota; class Candidatus Dormibacteria; order Candidatus Aeolococcales; family Candidatus Aeolococcaceae; genus Candidatus Aeolococcus; species Candidatus Aeolococcus gillhamiae. The sequence goes on from NZ_JAEKNS010000080.1 coordinate 16,869, forward strand.
TGCTCGATCACGCTGGGGACACGACCGCGCCTTCGACCGGGTCCTCGTCGAAGTGCACGCGGGCCATCTCCGCCACGCCATCAGGCCGCCGGGACATCAGATAGGCCCCGGTACTGAGTGCCAGAACCGCGGCCAGGGGGAGCGACCCACCAGCGTACGCGGCACCTGCTGGGAGGAGGCCGCGATCGCTGCCCCGGGAGCCATGGCTGTGATGCTCTGGAAGAGCACCTCGCGCAGGCCAACCGCTCCGCGACGCAGTTGCGGCTGCCCAGCACGCCGGCCGGCACCGCGACTCACCTGGTCCATTTCTCCACCTCCAATCCAACTGATGAGCTGCAGACCCGGGCGAACTCTAGCCCTCATGGACGGCTGCATCAACGGAGCTGCGCCATCCCCCCGGCGACTTCACCGAACAGACGACGGACGGGAAAGGAGGGGCTGTTCGGGGCGATGCACGCTCTCGCCGGCCAGTTGCCGACGACGCCAGCACGTTCCGGAGAGCGCCTCGAGGACGATGCGATTCCCCAGGTAGGCGGTCACCTCTGACTGGTCGTATGGGGGCGAGACCTCCACAACGTCCATCCCCGCTAGAGGCACCTGCATGGCGATGCGGCGCACCGCGTCGAGGAGCTCGCGGCTGGTCAGCCCGCCGGGCTCAGGGGTGCCGGTCCCGGGAGCCATCCCCGGATCCACCACGTCCACGTCGACGGAGAGGAACACGGCGTCACAGTCGTCCAGCGCCAAGGTGATGGCTTCGTCGACGCAAGTGTCGAGCCCACGAGCAACGATCTCGGTCATCTCGAAGCTGCGCATCCCGTGGTCCGCCATCCAGTCGAGGATTGCCGGGTCCGGCCAGTAACCGCGCAGACCGAGCTGCACGAAGCGGTCACCACGGACCGCACCGGATTCGATGAGGCGGCGCATCGGCGTGCCGTGCCCCAGCAGCGACCCGAATTGGGTGTCGCCGGTGTCGGCGTGGGCGTCGAAATGAATGACCGACACCCGCCCCCAACCGACTGCCCTGGCGGTCCCGGTGACGTCGGGGAGCGCGATCGTATGGTCGCCACCGAGCACAACCGGGATCGCGCCGCCGCGGGCGATGCGCTCCACCGCCTCCTCGAGGCGCTGCAGTGACGTCTCGGTGTCCCCAGAGGGCATGAGCACGTCGCCGACGTCGACCACCCCGAGCTCCACGAGCGGGTCGACGCGCAGCGCCAGGTGCGGCCGGGAGCCGTCGTGGGCGAGGTAATCGGTGAACCTGATCGCCTGCGGGCCGAGCCGGCAGCCCGGCCGGTGGCTGGTGCCGCCGTCAAAGGGAGCGCCGATGATTACCACTCGCGCCGCCCGAAGGCTCGACAGATCGTCGAGGTCGGCGCGGGGGACGCCGGCGAAGGTGGCGTCCGGCCCGTACATGTTGCCGTGCCTCGATCTCACGGCCCGGAATTATGGGGCGACGCCGGCGGATAACGGGTATCAGGTGCCGCCACAGGCGGCGTACAGCAGCTGGCCGAGGCCGTCAGCCTCCGTCAGAGGACGGAAGCGTCAGGTGCAGCTCGGTGCCCGCGCCTGGGATGCTGCGCACCGAGACTGTGCCCCCGTGTGCTTCCACGATGTCGCGCACGATCGCCAACCCCAAGCCTGAGCCGGGCGAGCTCAGGCCCTTCACGAAACGATCGAACACCCGCGGCAGCAACTCGGCGGGGATGCCCTCGCCGTCGTCTCTCACCACCACCTCCACGGCACCGGGAAGGTGCCGCGCCTCGACGCGCACCTCGCCGCCGGGATGCTCGTGCCGTAGCGCGTTGCCGACCAAGTTGGCAAGCGCGCTGCGCATTCGCACTGTGTCGACGTCCACGGTGAGCCCCGGAGGCTCGACCGTCGCCACCAGCCGGACCTTCCCTGTGCCGGCGGCGTCCGCGAACGCCACGAAGGTCTCGTCGATGAGGATGGCGACCTCGACGGGCTCGCGGTTGAGGCGCAGGCTGCCGGTCTCCGCCAGCGCCAGCGTGCGCAGGTCGTCGACGAGGACCTCGAGGGTCCTGGTCGCAGTCAGGACCGGGCGCATGTGGTCGGCGTCGCCTGGGTAGACGCCGTCGATGATCCCCTCCGCCTGGCCACGGATCACCGTGATCGGCGTGCGCAGCTCGTGAGCGACGTCGGCGATCACCGAGCGCCGCCGCGCCTCGTCCGACTCGAGCCGGCCGGTCATGGCGTTGAAGGCACGCGCCAATGAGCGCAGCTCACTCGGCCCACGGACGGGGACCCGCGCGGAGTAGTCGCCGGCCTCGATCCGGCGCGCCGCATCGACCAGCCGCTCCGCCGGGGCGGTGAGCCGGCGCAACGCCACACCCGCCGCGATCACCGCGACGACGCCGAGGAGCAGGCCCACCGCGGAGATGACGCGGCCCACCGGCGCCGACCCCACCGCCCCGGTGGCGCTGAGCAGCAGCCAGATCAAGGCGGTGCCCGCGGCGCCGAGAAACAGCAGCAACAGCCCTGCAGCGCAACCCACCCGCCGCGCCATGTGGCGGCCGTGACGGCGCCAGTCCTCTCCGTCCCGCGGCGGCCACGGCCGGTCCTGGGGCCACCACGGCGGCCGCGAGGGCCCACCGCCCTCCCGCCACCAGCGCCCGCCTCCCGAGTGCCGGTTCAAGGGCTCTCGGCAAGGCGGTAGCCGACCCCGAAGACCGTCTGCAGGCGGCGCGGGGCGTGCGGATCCCGCTCGATCTTGCGCCGGATGTTCTTCACGTGCGCATCGATGGCGCGCTCGTACGACTCCACGGCGACGCCGTGGACGGCGTCGAGAAGCTGCGCGCGGGTGAACACCCGTCCGGGCTGGCGGGCCATGTGCAGGAGCAGCTGGAACTCGGTGGCGGTCAGCTCGACGCGGTGCCCGTCAACGGATGTCTCCATTCTCGGGACATCCAGCTCGATCGATTCGCCTACCCTGACCACATCGCCGTGCAGATGCGTCGCGTCGGCGCGGCGCAGCACCGCGCGCACGCGCGCCACCACCTCACGCGGGCTGAAGGGCTTGGCGACGTAGTCGTCAGCGCCGAGCTCGAGCCCGACGATCCGATCGGTCTCCTCGGTGCGGGCGCTCAGCATGATGATCGGCACCTCGGCGTCCCGGCGCAGTGCGCGGGCCACGTCGAGGCCGTCGAGGAACGGGAGCGTGAGGTCGAGAAGCACGATGTCCGGCCGATGGCGGCGCGCCATCGCCACCGCGGCCTCGCCGTCGGAGGCGGTGACGACGGCGAAGCCGGCGCGCTCCAGGTAATCGCGGAGGATGCGCACGATCTCGGGCTCGTCGTCGACGACCAGGACGGTCCTCACAGAGCCGTCATCGTAGCCGTGCACGAGCATGTCGACCGGGACCGCGACGGCGATCCCGGTCGCTCCGGATCAAGCGCCCGCTGCGCTCGGCGCCGGCGGCTGGCCGGCGCCGGTGTCCCCGTGGGCCTGGCGGTGCCAGGACTGCATGCGCTGGTCGAGACGACCGAGCCCGTGATCACGGCCCCTGCCGCCGCACCCGAGACCGTGACGCCCACGGAAGCCGAGGATGCGCGGCAGCATGAGGCCGCCGACGAAGGTGAGTGCGGTGAAGCCCGCGTCGTGGGTGGTGACACCCACGACGACGGCGCCGCCCACCGCGATCAGGCCGAACAGCGTTCTGGCTGGACGGAAGTACATGGCGATCTCCTTGTGACGCCCGTTGATACGACCATCAGCATCGCGCCGACATGTGAACCGGATGTGAACGCCATCCGGAGGTCTGGCGGTTAGGCTGCCACGGTGCCACAACGGCTGTCGCCACGAGGTCGGCTGAGCGGGGGCGCGATTCTCGGCGTCCTGCTGTGCGTGCTGGGTGCAGCCGTCGCCACGGGGTTGGCTCGCGTGGTGCCCCTGATCGGGGCCCCGGTGGTCGGCCTGGTGCTCGGCGTTCTCCTGGCCCTCACCGTCCGCCCGGCGAGGCGGCTCTCCCCCGGCATCAGCTTCTGCAGCCACCAGGTGTTGCAGGTCGCCGTGGCCGGCCTCGGGCTGCAGCTGACGCTCGGCCAGGCCGTCGCCGCCGGTTCCCAGTCGCTCCCCGTGCTGCTGGGAACCCTGGCGATCTGCCTTGTGGCGGCAGGGCTGATCGGCCGGTTCCTCGCGGTGCGCTCGAACCTCCGCACCCTCGTGGGTGTCGGGACGGCCATCTGTGGGGCGAGCGCGATCGCAGCGGTGACGCCGATCATCGACGCGGCCGCCGTGGACGTCACATACGCCCTGTCCACGGTGTTCGTCTTCAACGCGGTCGCGGTGGTGCTCTTCCCGTTGCTGGGCCATGCGCTGGGGATGTCGCAACAGGCATTCGGACTGTTCGCCGGCACGGCGATCAACGACACCTCCTCGGTGGTCGCCGCCGGCTCGGTGTTCGGCGCCGAGGCCGGACAGCATGCCGTCGTTGTCAAGCTGACGCGCACGCTCGTCATCATCCCCATCTGCATCGGCCTCGCCGTATGGCGGGGGCGGCGCCGCGACGGCAAGCGCGTGCGCATGCCCGGGGTGACCCGCCTGATCCCCTGGTTCCTGGTTGCCTTCGTCGCCCTGAGCGCGCTGGTGAGCGTGGTGCCGCCGTCAGCGGGTCTGCGCAACGCCTTCGGCGCCGTCGCCATCTTCCTGATCACGGTGGCGCTGACCGCGATTGGCCTGTCGACGGACCTGCGCGGGGTGCGCACGACCGGGCCGCGGCCGCTGCTGCTGGGCGCGCTCCTGTGGGTGGTGGTCAGCGTCTCCAGCCTGCTGCTCGCGGCCGCGACAGGAATCCGCTGAGGCCGATCAGGCGGAGGTGACCAGTGGGTAGCCCAGGGCCGACCATGCCTCGACGCCCTCGCTCACGTGCCAGACGTCGTCGATCCCCTCGCGCAGGAGCATGGAGACGCCGAGCGCTGACCGATAGCCGGTGGCGCAGTGCACGGCCACCGGCTCCCGGCGGTCAAGCCGGGCGGCGATCCCGGGAAGGTCCGGGGCGAGGGCATGGACCGCGCCGGGGAGATGCCCTTGCGCCCACTCGTTCTCCTGGCGCACGTCGATGACGGTGACATGCTCACCGTCGAGGATTCGTTCGGCGAGGTCTCCCATCGTGCAGCGGACCACGGTTGCTGTGGCGCGACCGTCGGCGATCCAGTCGTGCGCGTCGAGCCAGCCGCGCAGGTCGTGGAAGCCGATGCGACGCAGCTGCCGGGTGGCCTCCTCTGCTGCCGGCTCCGACGCGGCGACCAGCGCCACGGGCGTGCCGATGTCGACCACCCAACCCACCCATGCCGAGAAGGGCCCGTCGCCGGGCACGTTCAGCGACCCGGGGACGTGGGCGGCGTCGAAATCGGCGTACGCCCGGCAGTCGACCGCGATGGCACCGCCGGCGACCGCGTCGTCGAACGCCGCCACAGACAGCTGTGACGTGGTGACGGCGGCCGCGCCCGGCTCAGCCGCGCGGTTGATCGGTGCCATGCGCGCGTAGTACGCGGGGTACCGCCCCTGCTTGGCGTGGATCGCCAGGAAGTGAGCGAGGTCGCGCGCCTGCGCCAGCGGGTTGTCCCGTCTCTCTGCACCAACGGTGGTGACCCGCGCGTTCGAGGTCGCCGAACCGCAGAACGAGCCGCCGCCGTGGGTGGGCAGTACTGACAGCGCGTCCGGAAGCGTGAGGAGCTGCTGCAAAGTCTCGCGACCCATGCGCGAGAGCGCGTACGTCCAGCTCGGGCCGAGCAGGTCGGGGCGCGCCATCGTGCCGACCATGAGCGCACCGCCGGAGAACAGCGCCAGCGGGGTGCCGTCGGCGTCCACCAGGAGATAGCTGAGGTGTTCGGGCGTGTGGCCCGGGGAATGGATCGCGCGCAAAGACATCGAGCCCACGGCCAGCTCGTCACCACCGCGGAGCGTGCGGTCGACGCCGGCGATGCCGCTGCTGTCGGGGACGGCGAAGACGCAGCCGGTGGCCGCGCGCAGGGTGGGACCGCCCGACACGAAGTCGTTGTGCACGTGGGTGTCCAGGCTTGCGGCGACGCGCCAGCCGGACGCGCGAGCGGCGGCGAGGTAGCGGTCGACGTCGCACAGCGGGTCGATGACCGCGGCGTCACCGGAGTTTCGGTCGACGACCACGTAGCTGCTGTTGCCGAGCTCGGTGGCGACCCACTGCTCGACGAGGGCGGGTCGGCTGTCGACGACCGTCGTCACGGTAGCCAGTCGCTCCGTCACGTCAGAACCTGGCTCAGTCGCACTTCACAACAGTACGTCGATGGCCACCTCGACCATGAGGGTCAGGTCGGGACCCATCCCAGCCGCGCCACCCTCGCGGCCGGTGATCACCAGCAGGGTGCCGTGCTCAGGACCGAGGGTGTACCGCCCGCTGCGCAGTGGCACCCCGCTCAGCCGGGAAGGACGTGGTCGCGAAGCCTCTGCATGCCGCGCAGCCAGCGGTCGTAGTCCGAGGCCTTGCGTGCGAAGTACTCCCTCACCTCAGGGTGCGGAAGGATCAGGAAGCGCTCATCCCGCAGCCCCTCGAGGACGGCGCCGGCCACGGCCTGCGGCTCGAGCGCCCCGTCGGCCAGGAAGTCTCGCTCGCCGGCCGCGGCCAGCATGGGGGTCTTCACCCCCTGCGGGCAGAGCGCCGCCACCTGGACACCGCGCGGGCCGTACGTGATCGCCAGCCATTCGAGCACGGAGAGCGTGGCGGCCTTGGTGGCCGCGTAGGGAGCCGATGCGATGTGGTTGAGCAATGCGGCAGCTGATGCCGTGCCGAGGAAGCACCCCTCGCCGCGATCCACCATCGCGGGGATGACGGCACGCGCCGCGTAGACGTGGGCCATGACGTGCACGTTCCAGCTGCGCTGCCAATCCTCGTCCGCTGCCTCCATCCCGCCCCCGACGGCGATCCCGGCGTTGGAGCAGTAGATGTCGATGCGACCATGTGCGTCGACGGTGCGTCGCACCAGCTCGACAACATCGGCTTCGCGGGTCACGTCGGTGGAGACCGCATCCCCGCCGACCTCCACGCCCACCGCTGCCGCCGCGTCCCCGTTGACGTCGGCCACCACCACCGCCCGTGCGCCGCCGGCTGCAAATGCACGGCACAGGGCTGCTCCGATGCCGCTGCCGCCCCCGGTGACGACCACCACTCGACCGGATGCTTCCACGAACCGGTGACTCTACCCGCGCGCTGGACCTTGGCAGTTCATACGGACGATACTGACCAGCCGCCGGCTGCGGCTGTGGACCTGTGCGGCGAGGAGGATGGCGGTGCACGACACGGACGTCGAGGGCGGAGGTTCCCCGCCCACCGGCGATGACCTGAAGGAGCACCACGCCCACCGTTTCTCCCATTACGAGGAGGCGGCCAAGCTCGCCATGGTGGCCCATCCACTGCCCGGCGAGGACATCGACACCCCCTACCTGGACGACGCTCAGATGTGGCTCGGCGTGTACCGCGAGCTGCTCGCCTTCAAGGAGACGCTGCTGCGCGACACCGGACATGCGCTGGGCACCATCTCCGCCCCCGGGCGCGAGGAGGTCGGCAAGACGGACAAGGTCATCCTCGACGCCGAGGCCAGGCGATTCCGCCAACGGCTCTCCCTGTGGGAACGCCGTTGCGAGGAGCTCGCCACCAAGTCCTGACCGGCGCCGCAGCCGGCTGCCAGGACGCGTCGGATACTGTCGCACGCACAACTGAGGAGGACGGCGTGCGTCGAGGTGACCTGCTGTACGTGGGCGGCGAATGGATCGCGTCCACAGGGAACCGCTCGATAGCGGTGGTCAACCCGGCCACCGAAGAGGAGGTCGCGGCCGTCCCCGACGGCACCACCGAAGACGTCGACGCGGCGGTGCGCGCCGCGCGCCTCGCGTTCCCTGCATGGTCGGCCCTGCCGGTCGCAGAACGAACCCGTTTCCTCGCCGCGCTGCGCGACGGTATGGCCGCACGGCAGGCGGAGCTGGCGGAGACGATCACCGCCGAGATGGGCGCTCCCCTCAAGGTGGCGACCAACGTGCAGACCGGCCTCCCTCTGCAGGTGCTCGCCTCGTACCTGGACCTGGCCGGGACCATCGGCGCTACGGAGACGGTGGGCAACTCGATGGTGATGCACGAGCCCGTGGGTGTCGTGGCAGCGATCACGCCGTGGAACTACCCGCTGCACCAGACCATCGCCAAGCTCGCCCCGGCGCTGCTCGCCGGCTGCACGGTGGTGCACAAGCCCAGCGAGGTCGCCCCGCTGAGCACGCACATCCTCGCTGAGATCGCCGAGAGCATCGGTCTTCCCGCGGGCGTCTACAACCTGGTGTCGGGCACCGGTGCTGTCGTCGGTGAGGCCCTGGCGTCGCACCCCGACGTCGACATGGTGTCCTTCACAGGCTCGACGCGCGCGGGGCGGCGCGTCAGCGAGCTCGCCTCGGCGACCGTCAAACGGGTTGCGCTCGAGCTCGGCGGCAAGTCGGCGAACGTGATCCTCGACGATGCCGACATCACCGTCGCCGTCAAGGTCGGCGTGGCCAACTGTTTCCTCAACTCCGGGCAGACGTGCACGGCGTGGACGCGGATGCTGGCGCCGGCGTCGCGCTACGACGAGGTGGTGAGCCTGGCCGCGGAGACCGCGGCTGCGTACACGGTCGGCGACCCCACCGACCCGGCGACTCGACTCGGCCCTCTCGCCACTGCCGGGCAGCGCGAGCGTGTCCTCAGCTACGTCGACCGTGGCGCGGCCGAGGGTGCGCGGCTGGTGTGCGGCGGTCGAGAGGGGACAGGGCTCCCCGAGCGCGGCTACTACGTTGCTCCGACGGTGTTTGCCGACGTCGCCGCCGACGCCACCATCGCCCAGGAGGAGATCTTCGGCCCGGTGCTGTCGATCATCCGCTGCGCGGATGAGGAGGACGCGGTGCGCATCGCCAACTCCACCCAGTACGGGCTTGCCGGGGCCGTGTGGTCGGCCGACGTTGATCACGCCGTCGCGGTGGCTCGACGGCTTCGCACCGGCCAGGTCGACATCAACGGCGCGCGCTTCAACCCGAGCGCCCCGTTCGGCGGCTACAGGCAATCGGGGAACGGGCGCGAGCTGGGTCGCCACGGCCTCGAGGAGTTCCTCCTCGTCAAGTCGGTGCAGCTGCCGTGACTGTCCGCGCGGCGGTGCTGCGCGAGGCCGGCGCTCCGTTGCGCATCGAGGAGATCAGGCTCCCCGAGCCGGGTCCGGGGCGGGTGCGCGTGCGCATGGCCGCCACGGGTGTGTGCCACTCGGACCTCTCGCTGGCGCGGGGCACCCTGGCTCAGCAGGTGCCCGCCGTTCTCGGCCACGAAGGCGCCGGCCGTGTGGTGAGCGTGGGCGACGGGGTGTCCAGCGTGCGCGCTGGCGATGCGGTGCTTCTCAACTGGGCACCCCCCTGCCGGCAGTGCTGGTGGTGCGCGCACGGCGAGCCGTACCTGTGTGCGCGGTCCGGCGAGGTCGCCGCGGTACCGTACGCGCAGCTCGACGACGGCAGCCCGCTCTTCGGCGCGCTCGGGGTGGCGGCGTTTGCTACCGAGACGGTGGTCGCGGAGTCGGCATGCATCTCCGTCCCCGGCGACGTCGACCTCGTCGAGGCCGCGTTGCTGGGGTGCGCCGTGCTGACGGGCGTCGGTGCGGTGCTGCACGCGGCGGCTGTGCAGCGGGGCGAATCCGTCGCAGTCATCGGCCTGGGCGGCGTCGGCCTCTGTGCTGTGCAGGGCGCGCGACTCGCGCGCGCAGACCCGATCATCGCCGTCGACGCCGGGCCCGAGAAGGCGGAGCTGGCGCGGCGCCTCGGGGCCACCGACGTCCTCGAGCCCGGCGACGACCTGGGCAAGAGAATCCGCGCGCTGACCGGCGGCCGTGGGGTCGACCACGCCATCGAGTGCGTCGGTCGTGCGCAGACCATCCGCACCGCCTGGTCGATCACCAGGCGAGGCGGCCAGGCCACCATCGTCGGCCTCGGCGCCAGGACCGACACCCTCTCCTTCAACGCGCTGGAGGTGGCTCACTTCGCGCGCACGCTGCGCGGCTGCATGTACGGAAACGCCGATCCCGCCGTTGACATCCCGGTGCTTCTCGACCACGTCCGCGCGGGCCGCCTCGACCTCGGTACGCTGATCAGCCGGCGGGTGGCGCTCGACGATGTCGAGCCCGCCTTCGCCGAGATGATCGAGGGCCGGGGCGCGCGCACCCTCATCATTTTCGAGGGAGAGGGGACATGACCGAGAACCAGGGACCGTGGGCGGGCCGCTTCACCGACCGCGTGGCCATCGTCACCGGCGCGGCCCAGGGCATCGGCGCCGCCACCGCGCGGCGCCTGGCCGAGGAGGGGGCGACGGTGGCCGTTCTCGACCGCAACGGCGACGGCGCCAGCAGCACAGCGGAGACGATTGCGGCAGCCGGCGGAAGCGCGTTCGGGTTGGCGTGCGACGTGTCCTCTGCGCAGAGCGTCGATGACGCGGTCGCCGATGTCGCCAACCGGCATGGCCACCTCGACGTGCTCGTCAACAATGCCGGAATCACGCGCGACAACATGCTCTTCAAGATGGACGACGACGAGTGGACGACCGTCCTGCAGGTGAACCTTACCGGTGTGTTCCTGATGTGCCGTGCTGCCCAGCGGCACATGGTTCCTGCCAAGTACGGCCGCATCGTCAACCTCAGTAGCCGCTCTGCTCTGGGCAACCGTGGCCAGGCCAACTACTCCGCCGCGAAAGCGGGCATCCAGGGCCTGACGGCCACGCTGGCTATCGAGCTCGGCCCGTTCAACGTCACCGTCAATGCCGTCGCCCCCGGCTACGTCGCCACCGCCATGACCGCGGCGACGGCAGAGCGCGTCGGCATGAGCCCCGAGGATCACCAGAAGGCGGTGGCGGAGCACACGCCCTTGCGACGCGTGGCCCGGCCGGAGGAGATCGCCTCGGTCATCGCGTTCCTGGCCAGCGATGACGCGTCGTACGTCAGCGGCCAGACGCTGTACGTCAACGGAGGTGCCCGCTGAGATGCGCGTGTTCGAATCCCTCGAGGATGTCCGCGCCGCCGCCGACACCGATCTCGGTGTCAGCGACTGGCATGTCGTCAGCCAGCAGCAGATCGATGCGTTCGCCGACGCCACCGGTGACCATCAGTGGATCCACATCGACGCCGAGCGCGCCGCCGCCGGCCCGTTCGGGACCACCATCGCGCATGGCTTCCTGACGCTGTCCCTGACGCCGACGCTGCTGCATGAGATCTACGACGTCCGCGGCGTGGGCATGGCCATCAACTACGGCGCCAACCGGGTCCGATTCCCCGCCCCGCTGCCGAGCGGTTCGCGGGTGCGCGCGCGCGGACGCCTCGACAGCGTCGACGACGTGCCCGGCGGCATCCAGATCGTGACCCACGTGGAGATCGAGCGCGAGGGTGGCGACAAGCCCTGCTGCGTTGCCGACCTGGTGAGCCGCTTCCTGGCCTGAAGAGGTCAGACGGCCTCCACCAGCATGCTGATGCCCTGACCGACGCCAACGCACATGGTCGCCAGCCCGCGCTGAGCGCGGTGCGCCGGCATGGCGTGGAGAAGCGTGGTCACCAGCCGCGCACCGGAGCAGCCCAGCGGGTGTCCGATCGCGATGGCGCCGCCGTTGACGTTGACGCAACCCTCGTCGAGGCCGAGCTCGCGCACCACAGCCACCGACTGCGAGGCGAACGCCTCGTTGACCTCCGCCAGGTCGACGTCGGCCAACGTCCATCCCGCGCGAGCCAGCGCCTTGCGCGTGGCTGGAACGGGCCCGATGCCCATGACGTCGGGATGAACCCCGGCCGTCCCGGTGGTCACGTACCGACCGAGCGGCGTCAGCCCGAGCTCGCCGGCCGCGCGCTCCGACATCACGAGGACGGCGGCCGCGCCATCGTTGAGCGGCGACGAATTTCCGGCGGTGACGGTCCCCTCATTGCGAAATACCGGGGCCAGCGCGGCCAGCGTCTCCACTGAGGCATCGGGCCGGACCCCCTCGTCACTGTCGATCACCCTGCCGGAGGGCAGCGTCAGCGGAACCATCTCGGCATCGAAGCTGCCCGCGACCTGGGCGGCGTGCGCTTTGCGGTGGCTCCTGGCGGCGAATTCGTCCTGCTCCTCGCGGCTGACGTGGTAGCGATCCGCCACCTCCTCTGCGGTCTCGCCGAGGCTGATCGGCGGATACATCTCCGCCATCCTCGGGTTGACCAGCCGCCAGCCGAGGCGGGTGTCGACCATCTCCATGGCGCGCGGGAACGCCCGGTCGGGGCGCGGGACCACGAACGGGGCGCGACTCATACTTTCCGAGCCACCCGCGATGACGACGTCGGCCTCCCCAAGCGCGACCAACCTCGCCGCGGCTGCGACCGCCTCGAGTCCGCTGCCGCACAGCCGGTTGACGGTTGCCCCCGGAACCTCGACCGGCAGACCCGCCAGCAGTGCGGCCATGCGCGCGAGGTTGCGGTTGTCCTCGCCGGCCTGGTTGGCGGCGCCCCACACCACCTCGTCGACGCGCGCCGGATCCAGCGCGGGCACGCGGTGGAGCAGCGCCTTGATGACGTCGGCGGCAAGGTCGTCCGGCCGGATCGAGGCGAGCTGGCCTGCGGCACGACCCATCGGCGTGCGCACCGCCGCGGCGAATAACGCCGCGCCCGCCTCCATCAGGCGAAGGCGCTCACGCCGGTCAGCGCCTGGCCGATGATCAGCTTCTGGATCTGGCTTGTGCCCTCGTACAGGGTGGTGACCCTGGCGTCGCGCAGGTACTTGCCAACTGGGTACTCGTCGATGTAACCGTAGCCGCCGAACACCTGCAGGGCGCGGTTGGCGGAGCGCACCGCAGTCTCACTCGCGAAGTACTTCGCCTTGCTCGCCGCCAGGTCGATGCGCTCGCCCGTGTCGGCGAGGTCGGCGACCAGCCAGGTGAGCGCGCGGGCCGCGTCGGTCTCGACGGCGATGTCCGCGATCATCTCCTGCACCAGCTGATGAGCCGCCAGCGGCTTGCCGAACTGCTCGCGCTCCTGTGCGTAGGACACGGCTGCCTCGAGGCATCCGCGCGACACGCCGACGCACCCCGCCGCGAGGCTCATCCGGCCGCGGCTGAGGGCCGCCATGGCCACCTTGAAACCGCGCCCCTCCTCACCGAGTCGATTGCGATCCGGCACCCGGACCGCGTCGAGCCGCAATGACGCGGTGGCCTGGCCGCGCAGGCCGAGCTTGCCCTTGATCTCGGCGGCGCTGAATCCCTCCGAGTCGGTGGGCACCACGAACGCGGTGATCCCCCGCGGTCCCTCGCCGCCGCTGCGTGCGAAGACCAGCGCAAGGTCGGCCCAGCCTCCGTTGGTGATGAAGATCTTCTCGCCGCTGAGCAGCCAGTCGTCGCCGTCGCGCTGCGCACGCGTCACCAGGCTTCCGGCGTCGCTACCGACTCCTGGTTCGGTGAGCGCGAAGCAGCCGAGATGCTCGCCTGAGCAGATCCCCGGCAGCCACTCGGAACGCTGCTCATCGTTGCCCTCGGCGTACACGGTCTTGCCGAACAGGCCGAGGCTGACGCTGACGATCCCGCGTACCGACGAGTCGCCGCGGCCCAGCTCCTCCATGAGCAGGCAATAGCCGCGGTGGTCGAGCGGTGCGCCGCCGAACTGCTCGGGGATGGTGACGCCGAGGAAGCCCAGCGCCGCCAGCTTGCCCACGATCGCGCGGTCCACCGCCTCGATGCGATCCCACTGCGCCCGATGAGGGATCACCTCGCGTTCGACGAAGTCCGCAGCGGTCTTCTTGAGCAGCTGCTGCTCGGGAGTCAGCGAGAAGCTCACCGCCGATCCACCCCGGTACCGAGAGCCCGTTCCACCACCTGCGCGATCGTGGCCAGCGCATGCGCGGGCACCGCCTTTCGCCGTTCGATGACCAGCCAGCGCAGTCCCACGAAGTCGCCGATCCCCATCAGCGCGTAGGCCAGCGTCTCGACATCGTCGACACCGGCGATCTCGCCGTCATCGATTGCCACACGGAGCGCCTTGGCGTAGCCGTCGGCCAGCTGCCTGTACCAACCGCGATAGACGAGGCCGTCAACGTACTCCGCCTGGCGCACGATCAGGTAGAGGCCGCGATGGCGCGCCATCCACGTGAAGAATGCGGCGAAACCCGCCTGCTCCTTGGCGACGCGGCCGGTCACGCCGGCGGTGGCGCGCGCCAGAGTCTCGCGCAGCTCGTGGCCGCGCTCCTCGACGACCGCGCGCATCAGCTCGCGCTTGCCGTCGAAGTACAGGTAGAACGTGCCCTGCGCCACGTGCGCGGTCTGGGTGATCTCGGCGATGGACGCGTCGTGGTACCCACGCAGTCCGAACACCTCCTCGCCGGCCGCGACCAGGCGGTTGCGGGTGCGCTCACCGCGCGCGGTCAGCGCACCGGTCTCCGCACGAACCGCAGGCGCCATCTCCCCCTCTCCCCCGAGCTGGAAACTGATTCAGGATTCATGTTAGCATCCGGCGCCGGGCCACCCGGGGCACACAGGGGTTGGGTGATGCGACGCGTCAATGCCAGGCCATCTGACTCGTCTCCTTCCGCATTGGTCGTCTCCGACCTGACCGTCCATTTTGGTGGTGTCGTCGCACTCCGCGACGTGTCCATCGACATGCAGTCGCAGCAGATCATGGGCATCATCGGACCCAACGGCGCCGGCAAGACAACACTGTTCAACGCCGTCTCCCGGCTGGCCGCACCCAGCCACGGCACCATCACCTATCGCGGCCGGTCGCTGCTCTCGATGCGCACGCCGCAGCTCGCCGGCCTGGGCATCGTGCGCACGCTCCAGGGCCTCGGGCTCTGGACTCGGCTCACCGTTCTGGAGAACGTCATGCTCGGCGCACCGCCGGCAGCGAGCATGGTCAGTGACCTGCTGGCGCTGCCGCGCGGCGACAGGGCCGAGCGCCGGCGCGCCGACGAGGCCATGGCAGTCCTCGAGCAGCTGGGCGTCGCCGACCGCGCTCGCGCGTTTCCCGGCTCACTGGCGCACGGCATCCAGAAGCGAGTAGTGCTGGCGCGGGCGCTGATGGGCCGTCCCACCCTGCTGCTCCTCGATGAGCCCGCCAGCGGGCTGTCAGCGGGAGAGGTGGAGCAGCTGGTGGAGCTGCTGCGCACGCTCCGCGCGGACATGGGCATCGCGCTGGTGGAGCACCACCTCGACATGGTCATGGCTGTCAGCGATCGCGTGACCGTGCTCAACCTCGGCCGGGTGATCGCCTCGGGCACACCCGCGGAGATCCGGGCGAACGACGAGGTGTCGACAGCGTACCTCGGCACTTCGGTCGCCCATGCTTGAGATCGTCGACCTGACGGTGGCCTACGGGGGCGTGGTCGCCGTGGACAACCTCTCGCTCAGCGTCGCGCAAGGGAGCATCACCACAGTCCTCGGTGCCAACGGCGCGGGCAAGACGACCCTGGTGCGCACCATCTCCGGCCTGGTGAAGGCCCGCGCCGGGAGCGTGTGTGTCGCCGGCACGGAGCTGCGTGGTCGCGCGCCGGAGGACATCGCGCGGTTGGGCGTGTCCCACGTCCCGGAGGGGCACGGGATCATCAGTGAAATCACCGTCGACGAGAACCTAAGGCTCGGGGGACTGTGGCGCCGCGACCGCGCCGACCAGCGGCTCGCGGTCGAGGAGGCGTACGAGCTGTTCCCGCCACTAGTGGCGCGGCGCCACGTGCACGCCGCCAGCCTGTCCGGTGGCGAGCGCCAGATGCTCTCCATCGGGCGAGCACTCGCCTCACGCCCGCGCGTGCTGCTACTCGACGAACCCTCTTTGGGTCTGCACACGGCGGTGCTCGCCCAGATCATGGCGCGCCTGCGGACCCTTTCCCGAGAACGGAACCTGGCGGTGTTGCTGATCGAGCAGAACGCGCGCAGCGCGTTGTCGGTCGCGGATGACGCCGTGGTGCTCTCCCTGGGCAGCGTGGTAGCCCGCGACAGCGCCGAGCGACTCGCCAAAGACGACTCTCTGCGCCACGCGTACCTCGGCTTCTGAGGTGAGGACATTCCTGATCCTCACCGTCGACGGCGTGACCAACGGCTTCGTCTACGCCGCCGTGGCGCTGGCGCTGGTGATGATCTGGCGTGCCACGCGGGTGATCAACTACGCGCAGGGGGCGTTCGGCATGTTCACCACCTTCATCGCGCTCTACGCCATCTCACACGGGGTCACCTATTGGCTGGCTTTCGTGGTCGCGCTGGGGTGCGGCTTCATGCTGGGCGCGGGCATCGAACGCCTGCTGGTGCGGCCGGTCGAGTCGCGACCGCCGCTCAACGTGGTCATCCTCACGCTCGGACTGCTCATATTCCTCGAGGCGCTGGCTCCGATGCTCTTCGGTGGCCAGGTCAAGTCGTTCCCGGCGCCGTTCTCGCGTGTCGACCTGGCCATCGGCAGCACTCAGCTATTCATCTCGCCATACGACATCTTCGTGGTCGGGGCGGTGCTGGTCACCATGGTTGCTCTGCTGCTTTTCTTCCAGCGCACCTCCATCGGCCTGCGCATGCGCGCCGCCGCGTTCGGCCCCGAGATTGCGCGGCTGCTCGGTGTGCGTGTGGGGCGGATGCTGATGCTGGGCTGGGGGCTGGCGGCGGTGCTCGGCGCGCTGGCCGGGCTGCTCATCGCTCCGGCCATCTTCCTGTACCCGAACAACATGGACGAGGTGCTGGTGTTCGGCTTCACCGGGGCCATCCTCGGCGGGCTCGACAGCCCCGTCGGAGCCGTGGCCGGTGGCCTCGTTGTTGGTCTCGGGCTCAGCTACGTCGGTGGCTACGGCGGTTCCGACCTGGAGACCGTCGGCGGCCTGATCATCCTCATCGCCGTCCTAATGGTCCGGCCGCACGGCCTGTTCGCCGCGCGCAGGCAGCGCGAGGCGTGAGCGTCATGCGCGCACCGCGGTCAACGATCCTGCGCCACGGACTCTTCTTCGCGGTGCTGGCCATCGCGCTGATCGCCGTCACCTACCTCCTCGACGCCTTCACCAACTACAACATCGCCGGCGTGGCCATCTTCGCTATCGCCGCTGCCGGGCTGACCGTTCTCACCGGCATCAACGGACAGCTGTCCTTGGGCCACGGCGCGCTGATGGCCGTAGGTGCCTACACCACCGGCCTGTTGCTCAAGATTAATCCCGACTTTCCCTTCATCCTGACGCTACTCGCCTCCGTGGCCACGACCGCGGTGGCGGGCGCGATCATCGGCGTCGCTGCGGCGCGCCTGCGCGGTCCGTACCTGGCCGGCGCGACCCTGGCGCTGGCGGTCGGCCTGCCCCAACTGGCGATCCACTTCGGGAGCGTGCTGGGCGGCAACCAGGGCCTCAACGTGGCGTCGCCCACAGCGCCGGCGGCGCTGGGCGGCGACTTTCCGCAGGAGCGCTGGCTCGCCTGGATCGCCATCGTCGCCGCGGCGCTGACACTCTTCCTTCTCGCCAACCTGGTGCGCGGGGGCGCCGGGCGCACGCTGCGTGCAGTCCACGACAACGAGACGGCGGCGCGCCTGGTCGGGATCGACGTGGCGCGGGTGCAGGTGCTCGCCTTCCTGATCAGCGCCGCGTGCGCCGGCCTGGCAGGATCGCTGTTCGCCTATTGGGTCGGCATCACCGCGCCCACCGGCTTCGGGCTGCAGCTCTCGCTGCAGCTGCTCAGCGCGATCGTCATCGGAGGGCTGGGCAGCCTCGCCGGGGCGGTGTGGGGGGCGATCGTCCTCGTCTACCTGCCGGTGCTCACCAGCGGGTTGTCCGGCAACCTCAACCTCTCCAGCGACATCAGCAACAACCTGCCGCTGGCGGTGTACGGTGCGGTGCTCGTGCTTGCCATGCTGGTCCTGCCCCGTGGCATCCAGGGCACCCTGGCCGCGCTGGCGCGCGCCGGACGTCAATGGCTCACACGACGTCGTTTGTATCAGCGGACAGCGGAGGCGGACATATGAGGGCGCGGGGAACCAACTCCAGACGATGGATGACCGCGGCATGCACGGGCATTGCGGCCGTGCTGGTGGCGGCCTGTGGCAGCAGCAACAGTGGGACGGGGTCGACAAGCAACCAGGCGTCGGCGCCGGGCATCACCCCCACCTCGGTGACGATCGGTAGCACGCAGCCACTCACCGGGCCTGCCGCACCGGGGTACTCGGAGATCGCTCCGGCGGCCGATGCGTACTTCAAGTACGTCAATGCCCACGGCGGGGTGTTCGGCAGGAGCATCAACTTCAAGTTCCTCGACGACGGCTACAACCCCACCAACACCGCCTCCCTCACCCGGCGGCTCGTCCTGCAGGATCAGGTGTACGCGATGTTCGACGCGCTGGGCACACCCACCCACCTTGCGGTCGTCGACTACCTCAACCAGCAGAAGGTGCCCGACCTGTTCGTGGCCTCCGGCTGCAACTGCTGGAACAACGTCAGTGCGCATCCGTACACGTTCGGGTGGCAGCCCGACTACACCATCGAGGGGAAGATCCTCGGTGACTACGTGAAGAGGACGTACTCCGGCCAGAAGGTCGGTTACTTCGCCCAGGGCCCCAACGATGAGTTCGGCGACGACGGCGTGCGCGGGCTCAACGACGTGCTCCAGAACACCAACGTCACCGTGGTCAACCCGGTGCAGTACTACGCACCGACCACCGCCGGTGCCCAGGGCGTGAAGGCTGAGATGGCGGCCATGCAGGCCGCAGGCGTCCAGGTGGTAGTGAGCTTTTCCATCCCGCTGTTCACCGCCGCCGCGCTGGCGTCCGCAGCGAGCATCGGCTACCACCCGGCGTTCGTGGTTAGCAACGTCGGCGCTGACGTGCCGACGCTCACCTCGATCCTCACCGGGGGCGCACTCGGCGTCACGCTGCCGGCGGCGCTGCTCACGGGAATGACCAGCGACACCTATCTGCCGCTGCTCGGTGACAGCAGCAACCCCTGGGTCACCCTGTTCAAGTCGATCAAGTCCCAGTACGCGCCCAACCTCCCCTGGGACGGCAACGTGCTCTACGGCCTGTCGTCCGCGTACACCTTCGTGGAGGCGCTTCGGGCCGCGGGACAGAACCCCACGCGTGACAACCTGCGCCACGCCGTGGAGAACAGTCATTTCACCGGGCCGGGGCTTGCCCCGTTGGGGTTCTCATCGACCAACCACCTCGGGTACACCGGGGTCCAGGTGGTGACGCTCACCGGTGGCAACGTGCAGACGCTCGTCGGTCCGCTCTTCACCACCGATGACAGCGCCGGCGGCGCCGTCACCCAGAGCGGCGCATCGCCGTCCACCCCACCCCCGAACGGGATCCCGAGCGACTAGGAGCCAGGCGTGGGCCGCGGGCTGACCACCCGCGGCCCTGCCGACGCCATCAGAGACGCCAACCCACCCCACACCAGGGCCATGAGGATCGCTGTCGCCTTTTCGGCGGCCACGTCCGGACGGTCGCGCCGCCACAGGGCCACCCGTTCGCAGGCGCCGATGATTCCCTCCGCGAAGGCGCTGAGATCGTCGTGCTGCGCGCCCGGGAACTCAGCGGCCAGCTTCTGGGCCACGTAGGCGGCCTGCTGCCTGCGGATCGATTCCAGGGCGTCGGCGGCGGGACCCACCACCGAGTTCTCGCCGATGAGCATGAACCATCCCTGCCCGAATGATTCGACGAAGCCGAAGAAGGCCGCAAAGCCGGCCTCGAGGATCTGCGCAGCCCCCGAGGCGGCGGTGACGGCGCTGTCGACGTCGCGCAGCAGCTGGACGCCGGCCTGCCGGATGCACGCGGCGATCAGCCCGTCCTTGGACCCGAAATGGTCGTACAGGACCGGCTTGGTCACCCCGGCGCGCAGCGCGATCTCATCCATGGACGGGCCGCGGAAACCCCGCTCGGCGAACACGGCCTGAGCGACACTGAGAAGCTGCTCCTCGCGCTCTGCTCGAGGGAGCCGGCGGCGCAGTTCCGTGCCGATCACGATTTGACTCTAGCCGACCAGGTTACTTAGAGTAGGTTACTCGAAGTAGCACCCAAGTAACAACCTGGGCGGAGGAGCCGAGATGCTGGCAGTGGTGGTCGAGAGCCTGTCCCAGACCGGACCGATCTGGTGGATCCCGTTGGGCCTCGCGCTGGTCGGACTCGCCGCCGGCTCGCTCGCGCTCGGCAGGGCGGCACAGCCCAGCGGACCGAGGTGGCGCCGCCCGCCGGATGCGCTGAGCCGCATTACCGGCCTCCCTGCCTGGTGCGCCGCGGGGATCGCGCTCGCGGTCTGGTCGCTGGCGGTAGCGCTCGTCGGCTTCAGCTGGGACGTCGCATGGCACGCCGACCTCGGCCGCGACCAGGCTCTGTTCACCCCGCCGCACGTGATGATCCTGGTCGGCCTCGCCGGCATCGGGCTGGCGGCGGTGACCTCGATCGTCCTCGCCACCGCTGACCAGGCTCGCGTCGGCCTGCGCGTGGGCCGGCTGCGCATCCCCTGGTCGTCGCTCCCCATGGGCCTGATGGCCACAGGGGCACTGATCGGCTTCCCCCTGGACGACTACTGGCACTCCGTCTACGGGATCGACGTCACCATGTGGAGCCCCACCCACCTGCTCATGATCGGCGGCGCGTCGCTGACCCCGATCGCGGCGTGGTTGATGCTCGCCGAGGCCGGCCAGGCGGCCGCCGCGCGACGCGGCGCACGCGTGCTCTCCGAAGTCCTCGCCGGCGCGACGCTCATCGGGCTGTCGACGTTCCAGCTGGAGTTCGACCTCGGAATCCCCCAGTGGCAGGCGCTGTTCCACCCGGCGTTGATCGCGCTGGCGATGGGCGTGGGGCTGGTCGCCGCGCGCGAGGCGCTCGGCCCGGGCGGCGCGCTCCGCGCGACGATCGGATTCCTGGTGCTGCGCGGGTTCGTGACATTGCTGGTGGGACCAGTGTTCGGTCTCTCCCTGGAGCGGTTCCCGCTCTACATCGCCGGCGCGCTGGTCGTCGAGGCTGTGTACCGGTTCGGCCCGCGCCTGGCGCCCGCGCTGCGCGTCGCCGTGGCGGGCCTGCTTCTCGCCACGGTCGGCATGGCCGCAGAGTGGGGCTGGACGCACCTCTGGAGCCCGCAACCGTGGCAGGCGCGCCTGCTCGCGTCGTGGTGGGTCGTGCTCGGGCTGGCGCTCGTCGGGTCCTTCCTCGGTTCCGCGCTGGGCCGTGCCGTTGCGCACACGCGCCAGGTGATGCACTTCGCCGGGGTCGGGGTCGCGTTCGCCCTGATGGTCGGGCTGCTTGCCGTACCGTTCCCGCGACATGGCCTGGCCGCATCGGTGACCGTCACCGCGGCCGCAGCCGGCGAGCGCACGCCGACGGTCACGCGCGAAGGACTGGCCACGTTCGAGCAGGACATGACAGTTTCAGTCAGCGTGTCGCCGCCCACAGCGCTTGACGGTGCCGACGTGATGCGCGTTTTCACGTGGCAGGGCGGCAGCCTCAAGGTCAGCTCGCTGCGCGCCGTCGGCCAGGGCCGGTACGTCATCGACGGTTCCATCCCCACCGGCGGGTCATGGAAGAGCATCGTTTTCGTCGAGGACGGCGACGTGGTGGCGGCAACCCCGGTGTCGTTCCCGGCCGATCCCACGTATGGACTCGCGGCCATCCCGGTGCCTGTCTCGGCTCCGCGCACCGCGCAGCTCCAGCCCGCGAGCGCGTACCTGACACGCGAGAGTCACGGCGGCACCGCGCTGCCCGCGGTGCTCGCTTACTCGACGCTCGCGATCATCTTCGTCACCTGGTGCGTGGCGGTCATCGGTGTCGGCGAGGCGATGCGGCGGCGCCACACGGCGAGCCTGACCATTCCCGCATTCCTGCACGGGGGGCGCTGACGGAGCAGCCTGCGATCCCATCGTGGCTGGCCCGGTAACCACCTACGCGGTTGGCGCGTTATTCGGGCAACATCCGAGTCCACGGGAGTTCGGCAATGCTCAGGCAGCTCAGCCCGGTAGCAGTGCTGCTCGTCACCGCGGTCGCCATGGCCGGCTGCAGCTCACCGCCCGCGTCGACACCGAGGCCGACGCCACGAGCTACCGCGACACCCCTACTGCAGACACCCGTGCCGTCGGCATCGGCGGTCGCCGTTCCCATCGGCCCGGTTGCCGTGGTGGTCACCAACTCGTCGCGACAGGGAGCCACGTACGACGTCGTGCTCATCGGCGTCCAGGGGCAGATCGTCACGCGGGTCACCGCCAAGCTGCCGCTGCTCAAAGCGAACCAGACCGTCGAGCTTCCCCTGGTCAGCGCATCCAACGACCTCGTGTACTACCTCGACGGCGATACCGACATCCGCTCGCTGTCGCCCAGTGGGGTCACCGCGCTGGTGAAGACGATCGCACAGGGATCGGGCTCGATCCTGGCGTTCGCGGTCAGCCCCGATGACCGGCGGATCGCCGTGTCGTTGATCAACCAGGCATCGGACCCGAACAAGGACAGCGGGCGCGGCTACGTCGAGGACGTTGCCGCCACCTCCAATCATGTGGACCTGTTCAGCAACACGGCCGCGGATGCGTTTCGCTGGCCGGTGGGCTGGCACGGGAGTGCGATCGTCGACGCCGTCGGCGGCAATTGCAGCGGCTACGGCAGCTCTGCCGGCTGCGTCAACGCCTACCACCTGGTCAGCAGCGCCGACGGCGCACGCGTCGCCACCGTGTGCGAAGGACCGGCCACACAACCGGCCAACGCGACCATCAATGTGTCCCCCAACGGCCTGCCCGTCAGCGGCGGCGTTGCCTGCGTGAAGACGTTCTACTACAACGATCCGAACGCCACCAACGCGGGCTACATGCTGGCGGTGGACTGGACGGGGCACTCGACGACGCTGGCAACAGCCGACAAGACGGGGCAACTGCCCTACGGTGACTGTTACCTGGCGCCCGGCGCGGCGCAGATGGCCTGCAGCGCCAACGGCAGCCAGGCCCTCACCCTGATCTCCGCCGGTGCATCGCCGCACAACCTGGGACGGCGCTACAACGTGCTCGGCTGGATGGATGCGACGCATCTCCTCGTCGGGATCGACAGCAAGACGCTGGCGGTGCTCACCACCACCACCGGAGCCGCCGTCAGCCTCGCGCTGGCCGACGCCGACAAGGTCGACATGGCCGGCACCGATCCCGACGCACTCTGAGAGAAAGCAGCGTCGCGGATCGTTCCATAGCCCTCGCTCAACCACGCTTTAAGCAGCGCGGCACTAGGGTGTCTGGACGGGCATGACCGCCGCCTCCGATGCCAGCCGCGACCCGTACCTCCGCGTCGCCGTTCGCGCCGCCGGCGGCCTGGTGGTACGCCGCGGCGAGGGTTCCTGAGCTGAGCGGCCCCGGGCAAGGAGCGTCCGGCCTGCCTGAGCCACCCGGTTGCGGGCCACAATGAGCCCCGTGCCACCTCGCCGTGCCCCTCTGTACGCAGGCATCGACGTCGGCGCCACCAAGATCGAGGTGGTGATCACGGGCGCCGACTTCACGCCCAGCGGGCAGGCACGCATCGCCACCCCGCTTCGAGGCGGCCCCGCCGCCGTGGTCACCGCCATCGAGACCGCCGTGACCGAGGCCCTGGCCGCCTCGTCCGCCAAGCGGCTGACCGCGGTCGGCATCGGTGTGCCCGGCGAGGTCGACGCCGCCACCGGGGCGGTGTCGCACAGCCCCAACATTCGCGGCTGGTCGGCAAGCTACCCCTTGCGTGCCGAGCTGGAGAATCGCTTTGGGACTCCCGTGGCGGTCGAGAACGACGTGCGCATCGCTCTCCTCGGTGAGCACCGGATCGGCACCGCCGCGCCGTACCGCGACGTGCTGGCGGTATGGTTCGGCACCGGCGTCGGAGGGGCGCTGCTTCTCGACGGCGTGATCCGGAAGGGGCGGCTCGGTGCCTGTGGCGAGATCGGTCACGCATGCGCGTGGCCCGGCGGACGGCGGTGCAGCTGTGGACGTCGTGGCTGCCTCGAGGCGTATGCCGGTCGAGCATCGATGGAGCGCCGTGCCAAGGAGCGGGCTGACAAGGGCGACAAGACCATCCTCTTCCACCTGATGCGGAAGGCTGGGCGGACCCGGCTGACCTCGGGGGTGATCGCCCGTGCGCTCGACCAGGGTGACCGTCTGGCCAATGAGCTCATCAACGACGCCGTGCGAGCGGCCGGCCCGGTGATCGCGTCAGCCGTTAACGTGCTCGACGTCGACGCGGTGATCATCGGCGGGGGCCTCGGCACGCGCCTGGGCCAGCCGTTCGCACGGCGAATTCACCGCGCCATGCAGCCCCACCTGCTCAACGACGGCCGCAAGAGCGTGCCCGTCGTGTCAGCCGGGCTCGGCGACCTGTCGGGCGCGCTCGGCGGGGTGGTGCTCGCCGCCGAGCTCGGGACGGCGCGGGCTTAGACGGGACGGCGCGGCGCGCGACGCCTGGTTGTGGCCGAAGCCGGCTTGGCAGTGCGGCGGGACCGCGGGACCGATGCGGGCTTGGCGGCGGCTGTGACAGGCGTCGCCGCTGTGGCCTTGCGGGCCGTCCGCTTCGCGGTCGACGCCGTGCGAGGGGTGCGCTCTGCCGTGGTCGCCTTGCGGGTGGCGCGCTTGGTTGAGCCGGCCTTGCGAGCCGCTCGCTTCGCTGCGGCCTTCTTGGCGACGGCGCTCGGGCGCGCGCCGGGTTTGCGCGTCACGGTCGGGCCGGCAAACGTCTGGGCCTCCTTGAGGAGCTCGGCGAGCGCCTCAGCCTGGGCGAGGATGCGCGTGTTGATGTCGCCGAGGCGTCCGTGGGCGCGCTGGATCTTCTCCAGCCGCTTCAGAAGTCTCTCAGCAGAATTGCTTTTTGGCATCGACAATCCTCCCACACCCCAACGCCGGCGCCGAGCATGCTACTTGAACTCGACGGCAACGTCGGGGCGCGTCTTGCGGGCCCGGGGATGGGAGATGTCGCTGAGCTCACGCACGTCGCGGCGGAGCACCAGGCGGCAGCGCTCCGACAGAGCGGCCGGGATCAGCATCGGGGGCATGCCGGTGACGTCGAGGCGGCCGTCCCGGCCGAGCGCGCCGACGGCGGCGCCCCGGGCCGGGGGAAGCCGATGGTCGATGTCATCGGCGAGCGCAAGCAGCGCGCCCGCCGTTTCGAGACGCGGGCGCGAGAGGCCGCTCTCCCGGCGCAGTCGAGCTGGAACGGTGGTGCCACCCGCGCAGAGAAGGATGGCCGCGATGCTGGCCAGCTCGGCGTGCGTGAAGCCATCAAGGTCGGCGGTGGTCGCCAGGCTGGCGCTCTCCGACCACCGACCGTGGTGGTCGAGGCGGGCGCCGGCGTCGACGAGCCGGGCGGCGTGACCGGCCATCTCGAGCAGGTCACCGGTGACCTTGGGAGCGAGCGAGGCCGCCAGCGCGGTCACCAGCAGCCGCCGCCGCTGGGTTCCCGCGGTTCCGCCGCGCAGGCGCGCCAGCACCGCGCTCACGCTGGCCTCGCGCACCTGCCGCGGCCGGTTGGCAGGCATATCGAGCTGGTCGAGGATCACGCCCTGGCGCACGCCATAGCCGGAGACCAGGATGCTCTCGGCGCCGCCGAGCTCCATCAAAACCTCGATGACCAGCGCACCGCCCAGCACCGATTCGGCTCGGGTGGAGCTTATCCCCGGGACGGAGATGCGGCGGGCGGACGGGAGGCGCGCAAGCGTGTCAGCCAGGCTAGCCACGTCTCGGCGCCGCAGCTGGTAGCCGTGAAGGCGGTTGACGGCCGCCGGACCACGCCCGCGAGCGGCCTTGGCCAGGGCCCGCACCGTCCCTCCCGTGCCCACCAGGCTCTCCGCCTGGGCGAGGTCGGTGACGTCCACCGCGCTGAGTGCCTCGCGCACGTGGTCGCGCAGCGCCGCCAGCTCGTCCGGGCGGGGCGGGTCGTGGCGGAGGAACAGGTCGCCCATGCGCAAGGCGCCGAGCGGGAGGGTCATGCCCCCGCGAAAGCGGCGCCTCACGAACGCGGCGACCTCCATGCTGCCCCCGCCGAGGTCGATGACCGCGCCGTTGTCGACGGGGAGGCCGGCGACCGCGCCGACCAACGCCAGGCGCGCCTCGTCCTCGCCGCTGAGGACCGCGATGGTGAGGCCACTGCGCCTCTGGGCCTCGGCCACGAAGCCCTCCCGGTTGGCGGCGTCGCGAATCGCGGACGTCGCCACCACGTTGACGGCGCGCGCGCCGTGGCGGCGTGCGATCGTGGCGAACGCGGCAAGCGTCTGGACCGTGCGGTTGAGCGCCGCCCTGCTCAGGCGGCCGCCGGCGTCGACGTCGCGCATCAAACGCAGGGCCACGCGCGCGTCGGCGAGGACGTCGAGATGGCCCTGGTCGGTCGGGCGCACCACCAGGAGCCGCGCCGAGTTTGAGCCGATGTCGGCCACGGCGCGGGGTGCAGAGCTCACATCGGAGCGGAGTATAGGCAGCGTGCGCGGGTCAGCCTGACCGCTCCGGGGGATGCACAATGTGCCCATGGCAGTCTCCCGGCGCGACCCCCCCGCCACCAGGGCCGGGGACGTCTCGGCACCTCACGAGGTCGCGCCGCGATACCTCAACCGTGACGTCGCGTGGCTCGACTTCAACCGACGTGTGCTGGCGCTGGCCTCGCGACTGGAGGTGCCCGTCCTGGAGCGCGCCAAGTTCCTCGCAATCGCGGCGCACAACCTCGACGAGTTCTTCCAGGTGCGCGGCGCGGTGCTCGCTCAGAACGTGGAGACAGGGCTCAGCGATCGCTCGCCAGACGGGCTGACGCCAGCGGAGCAGCGCGAGCTCTTCCGCAAGTGCACCTCCGCGTTCGCCGCCGACCTCGACGAGACGTACACGAGGTCGGTGGCCCCGGCGCTCGAGGCAGCGGGTATCTGCATCTCCGACTACCACGACCTCGATCACCGCGACCGGGCCGCCCTGGACACGTACTTCGCGCAGCAGGTGTTCCCCGTGCTGACGCCGCTCGCCGTCGATCCGGCGCATCCCTTCCCCTACATCTCGTCGATGTCGCTGAACCTCGCCGTGGTCGTCGCCGACCCCGTGACACGCGACCAGCGCGTCGCCCGGGTCAAGGTCCCCCCCGCACTGCCTCGCTTCGCGGTCCTGCCCAACACCACCCGCTTCGTGCCGCTCGAACAGGTGATCAGCGCTCACCTCGATGCCCTCTTCCCGGGCATGGACATCCTCGCCCACCAACCGTTCCGGCTCACCCGTGGCGCCGACTTCCAGCTCGACAGCGACGAGGATGACCTTCTCGAGGCGGTGCGGGACGTCCTCAAGCGCCGCCGCCTCTCCCCGCTGGTGGTCCGCCTCGAGGTCGACGAGCGGATGTCGGACGAGGTGCGCGACCTGCTGGTGCGCGAGCTGGAGATGGACGAGCGTGACGTGCAGGTCGTGCACGCGCCTCTTGACCTCGCGGCGCTGTTCCAGCTCGCTGCGCTCGACCTCCCCGAGATCAAGTACCCGCAGTGGGCGCCCACGGTGCCTGCGGCGCTGCTGCCCCAGGAGGGTGGCTTCGACATCTTCGCCGCCGTGCGCGCTGGAGACGTGCTCGTGCACCACCCGTACGAGGACTTCGACGCCTCGGCAGTGGCGTTCATCGAGCAGGCGGCCTCGGATCCGTCCGTGCTCGCCATCAAGCAGACGCTGTACCGCACCTCGGGCAAGAACAGCCCGATCATCCGCTCGCTCGTTCGTGCCGCGGAGTCGGGCAAGCAGGTGGTGGCGTTGGTCGAGCTGACCGCCCGCTTCGACGAGCAGGCGAACATCACCTGGGCAGAGGCGCTGGAGCAGGCCGGCGTCCACGTCATCTACGGGATCGTCGGGTTGAAGACCCACGCCAAGGTCTCGTTGGTGGTCCGCAACGAGGGGGGGCGCGTCAATCGCTACTGCCACGTGTCGACCGGCAACTACAACCCGATCACCGCGCGCATCTACGAGGACATCGCGCTGATCACCTGTGACGGTGACATCTGCGCGGACCTGGCCGAACTGTTCAACGCCCTGTCCGGGTACAGCCGCGACGTGCAGTACCGCCGCATCGTGGTGGCGCCACAACAGCTGCGCCCCACCGTGGTGGGTTTCATCCAGCGCGAATCCCGTCCCGGCGGTCGCATCCTCCTCAAGCTGAACGGGCTCATCGACTCCGAGGTGATCGACGCCCTCTACGAAGCGGCGGAGGCCGGCGCGGAGATCGACCTCATCGTGCGCGGGATGTGCGCCCTCAACGCCGCCGCGTGCGCCGCGCCGCAGCGCCTGCGCGTCCGCTCCCTGGTGGGGCGCTACCTCGAGCACTCGCGGATCTTTCGCTTCGGCGCCGGCGATGATGCCGACTACTTCATCAGCTCCGCGGACCTCATGCCTCGCAACCTCGACCGTCGCGTCGAGGTCGCGGTGCCCGTCTTCCAGCACGGCTCGCGCAAACGCCTCGACGAGATCCTCGATCTGTCACTGGCCGACGACGTGCTCGCCTGGGAGTTCGATAGTGCGACGTGGCGAAAGGTTCCGACGACCAAAGGCATCAACGCTCAAGCCGCCCTGCAGGAGGGCGCGGCCCGGCGCAATCGGGGCGGTGGCTGACCGCTTCTCGGGAACCAGGATCCGCGTTCCGCTGGAGACGTCCGTCCCGCGGCTCCTCATCCAAGCTGGCTATAAGGTGACCAGCAGCGCGTCGAGCCGCAGCACCCGTTCGCTGTTCGACACCGGCGACCGCCGCCTCGCCGCCGGAGGCGGCGAGCTGTCGCTGAACCGGCGCGACGGCTGGCGCTGGCGTCGCGACACACTCGGCCATCCCAAGCTGACCTCCCGCGAGTGGAGCGCCCCATCGAACGCCCCGCAGGCGCAGTTGCTGGATTGGACGCGTGCTTATCGCCGCGGGCGGCCGGTCGCGGAACGCGCCGTGGTCACCATCCACAGCCGCCGCCATACCGTCGCCTCCGCACACGCGGATTCCGTGTTGACGCTCGTCGAGGAGCGCCTCGACGAGCACACGCAGACGGGAGCGACGCCACGGCTGCGTCACGTCCAGGTCGTGGAGGCCGGTGCGAACGCGACAAGCGCCATCGCCGTCCTCGCCGAGGCCTCGGTCGACGATGCGCCCGCGCTGGCGCTGCTCGGGCGGGCTCGCGCCCGCGCTCCCCGGCTGAGGATCCCTGATCCCAGCGCGACCGAAGCGCGGGACGTGTTCACGCGGAGCACCACGCTGTCTCTGATCCAGTGGCTGTATTTCGATGGCGAGCTGCCCGCCGGCTCGCCCGAGGCCCTGCGCAAGCTGCGGGTGGCGTTGCGCCGCCTGCGCAGCGACCTGCAGACGTTCGCTCCCCTCCTCGATCGGGAGTGGGCCGATGGCCTCCGCGACCAGCTCGGCCGGCAGGCGACGCGTCTTGGGGTTGTCCGCGACCTCGAGGTGCTCGGGGACCGCCTGGCGGCACTCGTCGCGCTGCTTCCGGAGGCCGAACGCCCGGCCGCGCTGCCGTTGCTCGACACCGCGGGGACGCAACTGGCCGCCGCCCGCGTCGAGCTTCTCGACGAGCTCGGACGTGCGGAGTATCTCGAGGTCCTCGACCGCGCGGTGGACGCGGTCACCGCACCGCGATGGAAGGACGGCGACGGCGACCCCCGGGCGACACGCCTGGCGCGACGGCCCTGGCGGCGGCTGCGCAGCTATGTCGAGGCGCTGAGCGACACGCCTGACGACGCGGAGCTGCACAGGGTCCGCATCCTGGCGAAGAGGGCCCGATACGCGGCCGACGCATGCGTCCCCGCGGCAGGGGCGCCGGCGGCCGAGTGCGCCGCACAGCTGGCAGCGTTGCAGACGGTGCTCGGCGAGCACCACGATGGCGTGACTACCCGGGACTGGTTGCAGCGCGAGGCGGAGGCGATGAGCGGCGTGTCGTTCATCGCCGGCGAGTTGGCCGCGCTGGAGCTTCCCAACGTTCGCCGAGCGTCCAAGGTGTGGCGCGACGAATGGGCGAAGATCTCACCCTCGCGGAACTGGCGATGGCTGCGCAGCTAATCCACGTGGTGCGCCACGCGCACGCCGGCGAGCGCAGCGCGTGGACGCACGACGACGACCTTCGTCCCCTCTCGGACCGTGGCTGCATCCAGGCGGAGCGCCTCGCGACAACATTGAGTGCGACGCCGCCGTTGGTCATCTATTCGAGCCCGTCGCTGCGGTGCATCGCCACCGTCCTGCCGCTGGCGCACGCGCAGCGCCTGCCGCTGAGCACGCTCGGCGTGCTCTACGAGGGCGGCAGCGCGACCGCGATGCTCGAACGTCTCGCGAAGGAGCGCTCACCCGTGGTGGTGGTGTGCACGCACGGCGACGTCCTTGCCGACCTGCTCGAGCTGATCGCCGCCAGCGGCGTCCAACTGGCCGCGACCCGCGCCGAGAAGGGCTCCACATGGACCATCGAGGTGGACGACGGCCGGATCACCGCGGCGCGGTACGCACCGCCTCCCTGACCGAGGAACGGAGCTCAGCGCTGCGACTCGGCTCCGACTGTGAGCGCAGGGCGAGCCGCACGAGGTCGACTCGATCGGTGGTGATCGAATCCACGCCGGCGCCGGCCATCATCCGCGCCGCCAACGGGTTGTTGACGGTCCACGTGTTGACATGCAGGGCGAGGCGGTGCGCCTCCTCGACGAGCTGCTCGGACACCACCCAGTGGTGGACGCAGATTCCCGCCGCTCCCGCGTCGGCGCACGTCTGCCGAATGTCCTGTGGCAGCCGATCACGCCAGGGCAGGCCACCGAGGCGGCTTATGCTCTCACGAGGCGCACAGCGCAGCTGCATGGCAGCGCGATGGATCTCGGCGGCACTGCGACGCAACCCGCTGACGTTGGCGTGGCTGCGCCAGAGCGACTTTCCTCAGGACGCCGCGCAGCGCGCCGCGTCGAGCCATCCCGGCAGCGGTTCGTCGTTGAGGATCCGGTCTGCGAGCGCCCGGGCAGCGTTGACGGCGAAACCCATGCCGTGGCCGGTGTAGCCCGCGCAGACATAGATGCGCCGGCAAGCGGGCGCCAGGCCGACCAGCGGGAGGCCGTCCTCGCTGAACCCCATCGTTCCAGCCCAACGATGGGTGACGGCCGCGGCGACGCCGAGCTCGCGCAGGTGCGCATCGAGGTGGGCCTGCACCACCTCAGTCGTGCCGAGCTGGTAGCCGATCTCCGCCGCCGGCGCGCGGTGGCGGAACCCGCCCACCAGGACGGCACCGTCGTCACGCTGGCGCCAGTAGCGATGGCCCCACTCCGCGTAGACAGGGCGCGGCACCAGGGCGGCAACCGGGGCCGACGCGAGCATCTGGGCGCGGACGGGCCGGATCGGGATGGCGGGCAGCAGCTGGGCGGTCCACGCGTTGGTGGCCAACACCACGAGTGAGGCCTCGACGGAGGCGTCTTCGAGGTGCACCGTCGCGGTGTTTTCGCCATCCTCGACAGCAACGACGGGATGGTTCTCGAAGACACGCGCGGCTTGAGGGATCGCCATGCCGCCGACCAGGCGCACCGGGTCGATCTCCCCGTCGCTGGGGTTGACGAGCGCGCACGTGGCCCCGGGCACGTCGGACGCCCGGCTGATCACGCCGGGGAGGCGGTCCTCAGCGAGGAGGGTCGCGGCGGCCTCGAGGCTGGCGGCCTCAGCTGCGTCGAGGGCTGCGGTGACGCTGCCACGCACATGGTGGGCGGCGTCGAGGTTCGCGGCGGCGGCAGCGACCAGGGCGTGGTTGGCGATCGTGAACGCCCACACCTCCGCCGCCGTGGTCCGGCCGTAGCGCTCGACGGCGCGGGCGTAGTTCTCGGCGACGCCCGCCAGGAGGAAGCCGGCATTGCGGCCGCTCGCGCCGGCGGCGAGGTGGTCGCGCTCGAGGAGGATGGCGTCGACGTCATGGCGGCGCAGGACGTCGAGTAGCGCCACCCCGGTGATGCCGCCGCCGACAATGACAACCTCGGCACGCCGCGGCGGCCGGCCGGGCGGCGCGATGGTGGGCGGAATTCCCCAGACGGGACCGGCAACGGTCATGGCCGTGAGGTGTTCACGTCGAGACCTCAGGTGGGTCGTGGCCCAGGGCTCGCAGTGCGCGCAGGTACTTGGGTGTGGTGTCCACCACGGCGCCGCGGGCCAGCAGCAGGGCCACCATCCGATCGGCCAGCGCCTGGCCGTCGGCGGCATGCTCCACCTCCACCTCCGCGAAGCGCGAAACGGTGCGGGCACCGTCGCGGACGGTGACGCGGTCATGGACGAGCTCGACGCTGCCGCTGGCGTCGGCGACGTCCACCTGGTGGCGAACGGTGTCGAGCTCGGCCACCGGGTGCAACATCGCAGGGTCGATCCACTGCACGACGCATGCTCTCATGGCCTCTGGGATGCGCTCGCCCCCGGCCTCGATCTCCAACTCCTCGCGCACCACGGCGTCACCCTCGCGACGTGATCGCCCCTTGTACGTCCAGACGCCGTTGCGATGGCGCAGCCCCACCCCGGTGTGCGCGAGATCGAGGTCGTCGCTGTCCCAGTACACGGCGTGCAGATGGTTGTCGCCCTGGTCGACAACGCTGACGCCCTCGAGCGCAGTCATCGACGGCAGCACGAAGTCCTCGGTGATGGCAAGCTTGACCTCGCGCTCCTCGGCGGCCGGCCCGGAGGCGCCGGGTGCGTCCGTCACTCGGGCTCGTCGGTGTAGTCAGCGAAACCGGGCCATGCCTGGTGCATCCGTCCCAGCAATGAACCCGGGATGGGCAGGTAGGTGCCGGTGGCCTCGGCGACGACGGTGCCGTCCGCGAGCGACATCCGTGACTGCGCCTGCATCACCCTGCGAGTGAACCGGGTCGTCCAGGCCTCCACACGCAGCGCCACCCCGAGCGGTGCCACCTCGCGAAAGCGCGCCTCCATCCGCCCCGTCACCACCCAGCGGCGGTGGAGCACCGAGCATCGTCCCATCACGTCGTCCAGCACCGCTGCGATCAGGCCGCCGTGGACGAAACCCGGAAACCCGGCGTGCTCCTCGCTGGCCACCCAGGAGGTGATCACACGGTCGCCCGCGAGGTGGTACTGAAGATGCAGGCCGCCGGCGTTGCGCAGACCGTGGACGAAGTTGCGCTGGTACTCACTGTGGTCATTGAGCCACGCCTGGTCGAGGGTCTCATCGTGCTCGGGGTCGCTCATGAGGGGCAGCGTAACGAGCCGGCTTCGCTGGGCGTCAGCGTAGCCGGCTCGTGCCGCCCATGTAAGGCTGCAGCACTGCAGGGATGGTGACGCTGCCGTCGGCCTGCTGGAAGGTCTCGAGCACCGCGTCGAGTGTGCGCGGCACGGCCAGCCCGCTGCCGTTGAGGGTGTGGACGTACTGGGGTCGCTCACTCGCCGCGCTGCGAAAGCGGATCTGGGCGCGCCGTGCCTGGAAGTCACCGAAGACGCTGCACGACGACACTTCGAGCCAGCGCTGCATGCCGGGCGCCCAGGCTTCGACGTCGTATTTCTTCCATTGCGCAAAACCCATGTCACCGGTGCACATGAGCAGCACGCGGTGAGCGATGCCGAGGCGTTGCAGCAGTGACTCGGCGTGGGTCGTCAGCAGCTCGAGCTCGGCGAGCGATCGTTCGGGAGTCGTGAACCGCACCATCTCCACCTTGTCGAACTGGTGCAGCCGGATGTAGCCGCGGGTGTCCTTGCCGGCCGCACCCGCCTCGCGGCGCCAGCAGGGGGTGAAGGCAACGTGCGCGATGGGAAGGTCGGCGCCGTCGAGGATCTCCTCGCGGTAGAGGTTGGTGACCGGCACCTCGGCGGTGGGGATCAGAAAGAGGTCGTCGTCGGTCTTGTAGGCGTCGTCCTCGAACTTGGGCAGCTGCGCGGCGCCGACCATGGCGCTGCGCCGCACCAGGTACGGCGGGGCGATCTCGCTGTAGCCGTGGTCGATGGTGGCGACGTCGAGAAAGAAGCTGATCAGCGCGCGCTGCAGGCGGGCGCCGTCACCTCGGAGGACCGCGAAGCGCGCGCCACTGAGTTTGGTGGCCCGCTCGAAGTCGAAGATTCCGAGCGTCTCGCCGAGCTCGTAATGGGTCCGCGGCTCGAAGTCGAAACGCGTCGGCTCTCCCCAGCTGCGCACCACCACGTTCTCCGCCTCACTGGTCCCGTGGGGAACCGACGCGTGCGGCGGGTTGGGGACATAGAGGAGCAGCTCCTCCACGCGCGCTTCGAGAACGGCGAGCTCGGCCTCGCCGGATTGGATGCGCTGCTTCACTTCCCCCAGCGTGGAGCGCTGCTCTGCGGTCGGTGCGCCCCGGATGCCCGACGAGGCGCGCTTCTGTTCGGCGCGCAACCTCTCCACCTCGGTGCGCAGCCGCCGGGCCTGCGCATCGAGCGCGAGGATCTCATCGATCGGCGCCTTCTCTCCCTTGAGGCGCGCACCCTCACGAATCGACTCGGGGTCGTCGCGCAGCCTCTGCAGCGGGATCACCGGCTCAGCTCTCCTCGGCTCGTCGTGACGGCGAGAGGTGGGAGTCCTCCTCGTGAGTCCCGTCGCGGCGGCGGGGCCGCATGGTCGGGAACAGCAGCACGTCGCGGATCGTGGCGGCGTCGGTGAGCAGCATCACCAGGCGATCGACGCCGATGCCGAGGCCACCGGCGGGCGGCATACCCACCTCGATGGCCTCGAGGAAGTCCTCGTCCAGGTGGAAGGCCTGCTCATCACCGGCAGCGCGCAGACGCGCCTGGTCCTCGAATCGAGCACGCTGGTCGATGGGATCGTTGAGCTCGCTGAAAGCGTTGGCCACCTCGCGCCCGGCCACGACGAGCTCGAACCGCTCGACGAAGCGGCCGTCGTCGCTGCGCTTGCGTGCCAGCGGCGACACCTCCGCGGGGTAGTCGAGCACGAACGTCGGGTCCCACAGCTCGTTCTCGACTCGCTGCTCATACATCTCAGTCAGCGCGGTGCCCGGACCGGCCCCCGGTGGCAGGTGCACGCCGAGCGACCTGGCTCGGTCAGGGAGCTCGTCCCAGGCATCGAGCGGATCGAACCCGAATGCCTGCGCGACCAGGTCGACCATGCGCGCGGCGCGAAAGGGAGGCGTCAGCACCAGCTCCCTGCCGCTGAAGGAACGGCGCAGTGGATCGTCGCACGGGACCGTGCCGCCCTCTTCGTCCGAATGCTGTGGGCCGAGAGCATTGGCGGCGTCGACGATCAGGGACTCGGTCAGCTCGCGCATGCCGTTGTAGTCGGTGTACGCCTCGTACGCCTCGAGCATGGTGAACTCGGGGTTGTGACGCGGCGACAGGCCCTCGTTGCGAAATACCCGGCCCATCTCGTACACGCGCCGGTAGCCACCGACGAGCAGGCGCTTGAGGTGCAGCTCGATGGCGATGCGCAGGTAGACGTCGGTGTGGAGAGCGTTCCAGTGGGTGACGAATGGACGCGCGTGGCCGCCGCCGGGGATGGGTTGCAGAATCGGCGTCTCCGTCTCGAGGAAGCCGCGGCCGTCGAGCGTGCGGCGCAGCGCGCGAACCACCGTCGTGCGCGCCGCGAAGTGGCGACGCTGCTCGACGCTGGCGAGCAGGTCGAGGTAGCGCTTGCGGTACCTCGTCTCCTGGTCCTGGAGGCCGTGGTACTTCTCGGGAGGCGGCTGCAGCGCCTTGACGAGCAACGTGACCTCATCGGCCACGACGGTGGGCTCGCCGCGCCGCGTCCGCATCACCTTGCCACGCACCCCGACGATGTCGCCGAGGTCGAGCAGCTTCACCACCGCGAACTGCTTCTCGCCGACGCGGTCGAGCCGCATCCACACCTGCAGACGGTCGTCCTCGGCCTCGATGTGCGCGAAGCAGCTCCTGCCCTGCTGGCGGTACTGCATCACGCGCCCGGCGACGCGCACATCCGGGCCCTCCGCGGCATCCTCACCGTCAGCCGGGGCGGGTGCGGACGCTTCGAAATCGGCGAGCACCCGCCTGGCCCCGTCCAGGGTGACGGAGGGGACGAAGTCGACGTTGTAGGCAGGAACGCCGAGCGCGGCCAGCTCGTCGATCTTGCGGCGGCGTTCGGCAGTGAGGTCGTCGGCGGGCATCGCGGCCCAATCTTGCGGCTTTGCAGTGCGGTCAGGAGACGCGGACGATCTTCACCCGACGCGGCCCACCAGGACTCTGCACGTCGACCGACTCGCCGTTGCGGTGACCGATCAGCGCTTTGCCGACCGGCGACTCCATGGAGATGCGCCCGCTGGCGACATCGACCTCGGCCGGTCCGACGATGGTGAACACCTGCTTGCCGAACTCGTCCTTCAGCTCCACCTCGGAGCCGATGCGCACCACGCCGCCCTCGGTTGACTCCTCGATGGTCACGGCGTTGCGGAGCATGTTCTCCAGGGTGAGGATCCGCCCCTCCACCATGCCCTGCTCGTTCTTGGCGTCCTCGTATTCTGCGTTCTCGGAGATGTCGCCAAAATCTTTGGCGTACTTGATGCGCTCGGCGATCTCGGCGCGGCGAACGGTGCGCAGCTCCTCGAGCTCGACCTCGAGCTTCTGTTGTCCTTCCGCAGTGAGCAGAACCGGTTTGTCCATGGAGTGAGACCCCTCGCCCGCGGGAGCGTGGGTCGCCCCCTGCGGATTGAGCGGCGGAGTATAGGCCAGCCCGCCCTGTCACGGATGTGACGAAACGCCTACGTTCGTTGACCCTCTCTGGCACCGGGTCTATGATTTCGGCGTTGCCGTGACATCCCCCCAGCCCCCCCTCTCGGGGCGTCTCTGGTACGCCAGGGGCGCCCTCTTTTTATAGGGGCGAGGCAGATCCTCGCCCCTCATCAGCGCGAAGTGAATTCGCGCTGATACACCCCACTCCTCGGCGCGCTCGGCGCGCC
>NZ_JAEKNS010000123.1:0-10689 GCF_016464765.1 Candidatus Aeolococcus gillhamiae
AGCGCGACGAGCTCACAAACGGATGCTGGCGAACCGCGTCATCCGTCGCATGTGGGCCGATGCGCGGAACAGTCTCTACGTCCCTTCCGAATCCATGATGCACCCCGTACCCGCCGTGGCTTGACAAAGGAGCCTCGCAACCTGCTGACCCGCGTTCCCAAGAGCGCGCAGCCGATGGTGGCGACCTTGGTGCGCACAGTGTTCGCCCAACCGGATGCGGCCTCGACGTGGGCCCAGCTGAACCGGGTCGTGCAGCAGCTCGAGGGGCGCTTCGCAGACGCCGCCCACATGCTCACTGACGCATTCCCCGACGTGCTCGCGTTCACCGGCTTCCCCAAGGCGCACTGGCGCCAGGTGTGGTCCAACAACCCGCAGGAGCGACTCAACAAGGAGCTCCGCCGGCGCAGCGACGTGGTGGGCATCTTCCTGCGTCTATACCCTGTCGCCTGGCAGTGGCGGGAGGATCGCCGGTGCTGCGAGGCTCCCGTGGGGCCGAGGGTGACCCGGCATTTTTCTGTCGAGCCCTCGGGCTCTGACTTCGTTAGGGCAAGTCCCCTCGGTCTTCGCGGGTGGCCGAGTGACCTCATAGCGGCGTGACAACCGAACGGCAGGAATGTCCGAGGCCATCCATCTCATCCACATCCACGGAGGGCTGGCATGGTCATCATCGGAATCGATTGCCACACGCAGGTGCACGTGGCCGCAAGCATCGACGCGACGGGACAGGTTGTTGGTCGTTTCACCGCGGGTGCAAGCGCGCAGGAACTCGCAGCGCTTACAACCTGGGCCTCCAATCAAGCACCGAACCTGGTCGCTGTCGAGGGCGCTCGAGGCTTCGGCCTTGCGCTGACTCGATGCCTCCTCGCCGCTGATCTTGAGGTCGCCGATGTGCCGACGCACCTCACAGCTGATGGTCGCCGTCGAAGCCGATTTCGCGGGAAGGACGACGAGAGCGATGCGGTGGTCATCGCGCGTGTTGCGCTGCGGGAACGCGACCTTCCTCACCTGAGGCCAGGCCACCTCGACGCGGATCTCAAACTCCTGGTGGACGCTCGCGATCAGGCGTTCTCTGGGTTGAACTGGTCACACCGGCCGCCGATGGTCCCTTGACCATCCGGCCTACGCGGCGACGACCACTGCGGCTGGGCCGGCAACACGGTCGCGTCCGGAGGACTTCGCCTGATAGAGAGCGCGATCGGCACGATCCACCACCTCAGCGACGTAGGCGGCCGGTTCGCCCGTCGCCCAACCGACGCTGACGCTGGCTTTCCCGAATGGGACGCGCTCGGCGCGCACGGCGCGGCAGATGCGCTCAGCGATTTCGGCCGCGACGGCAGCGTCGGCGTCCAGGAGGATGACGGCAAACTCGTCGCCCCCTGTGCGGGCGGCGACATCCTCCCGACGGACCGCCGACTGGATTCCACGAGCGGCGGCAGCCAAGAGCGCGTCTCCGGCCTCGTGCCCGAAGCTGTCGTTGATCGCCTTGAGGCCGTCGATGTCGACAGCCAGTACCGCAAACGCGGCTGGGCCAATCTCAACGAGGTGCTCCTCGAACCGTCGGCGATTGGCAAGACCGGTGAGATGGTCGGTCGCCGCCAGCCGCTCGTGTTCGCGGGCCGAATTCTCGTTGACCTGGGCGAGGCCGGCGGCGAGGATCGAGATGACCCACATCATCGGGATCTCGAGGAAGTCGTCCGTTGCTGAAATGTGGACCATGTAGACAAGCATGATCGCGGTGTAGGCAGATGATCGCGAGAGCGTGGGGCGTGCACCTCTACGGATGAACGCTCCCAGAGAGAGGACGATGTAGACACAGTGCAACCAGAGCGTGGTCTGCTCGGTCAGATACAGGAGACCGATGAAGGCCACGCAGAGGACGTCGAGCGCCGGGCTGATGAGGCGGTGGTGCTGGCGCCCATACGCGAGGACATTACGGGCAGCAGCTGTGCCGGCGCCCACCGGACGCGCTGATTCACGGTTGCGACGGTGCAGTTCAGACCAACCTGCGTGACCCATGGGTGCACTATGGTCCGCGATAACAGCGCTACCGTTCCAGGGGCTGGCTCGTCACTCCAGCGTGACGCGCATTCGCTACTTCGCCCGATCTTAGTGACAATCAGGTCGAGCTCAGTGACGGTAGGAAGCGCCAACCGTGCGGTGACCTCCTCCAGAGCAGACACGGTGTCAGCCATGCCGACGCAGTAGGCGGCCGTCCGCCGGACCGAGACGCTCGAGTGTGCTGAAGATGATGCGCACGTGCGTCTCAACGGTCTTGGCGCCGAGGCAGAGCTGTTGCGGATCGCCTGGGTCGACCCCCTTCCGCATCAGGTGAAGTACGTCGCGCTCGCGCTCGGTGAGAGCGGTGAGGGGATCGCCCTCACGACGGGTGCCGCCAGCTGCTCGACCTCGAGGCGGTCGACCACCAGTTCCCCGCCGCCGACCCGACGCACGGCGAGGGCGAAGTCGGAGAGGTTGCTGACGCGCTCTTTGATCAGGTGCCCCAGGCCTCCGGCACCGCTGGCGATGAGCTGGCGCGCGGAGTGGGTCTCGACATACTGTGAGCGCAGGAGCACCCCGATGCCGGCTGCATGCCCTTCAACTCCGCGGTTGCTCTGAGACCTTCGGTTGTGTGCCTCGGCGGCAAGCGGAGGTCGACGATGGCGACGTCGGGCGCGCGCCTGACCGCACGGCTGCGACCAAGGCTGCGGCATCACCAGCTTGGGCGGCCACGTCAACACCAGCGTCAAGAGGACGCGGGCATTGGCCGGCCCTGCGCGGCTGCATCGGCGTTCGGCCGACGCGACCGGCCTCGTCGATGGACCGAGGCGGCGGACTCGTGACCCAGGCGTGACCATTCCAGCTCCTCAACTAGCCGACCGGGGGCGCAGGATGGATTCGATCGGCGCCTCCTTACGAGTAACCGTGGGAGGGATCAGCGCCGGCACGCATTTCTTGTGAGGGCAGCTCCGATGCACGCGAGCAGACCAGTACCAGGCGCCACCTATTGCTGCTCGTGGCTCCCCGCGTAGCTGCTCCCACCGATGCTCGACCCGTTGCCCTCAGCCGGTCCACCTCCCGTGCCACTCCAACCCCGACCACGTCGATTCCCGGCGTGCCGACCACCAGTGGAGGGTAAGAGCGCACGGGCGCCCCGGCACCAGCCGACCCGGTCCCGTCCGCTGGTGAGCGAAGACGCCGTTGTCGCGGTCGCGCTTGCCTCGAGCGCGGCTGCGACCGCCGGTGTCGACGGCGCGGACTCCGTCGCTGCAGCCGATGTCCCGGGCCCCCGTCATGCTGACAGCGAGTGGCGGGGTCACGGCGACGAACCGTTCGGCCGACTCGCCGAGGCCGGCCCAGACCTGATGGCGTATCGGCTGCAGCTCTGGCCTACGCTGCGATGCGAGTACGTCAGTGCCAGTGCTCGAGCAATCACCGGTCACTCACCGCAGGAGTACTACAACCGTCCCCAATTGTTCTTCGATGGGCTCCACCCCGACGACCGCCCACGCGTCGAACAGGCGCTGGCAGAACTCGACAGCGGCGCGTCATCGCTGGAGGTGCGTTGGCTGCGGGATACCGGAACGGTAGGGTGGGGGGCGATGCGACTTCTACCCCTTCTTGATGGGGGAGGCCGGCTCATCGGCGCCGACGGCGTGGTCATCGACGTCACCGCCCGTCGCCTCGCCGAGGTTGCGCTGTGCGTCAGCGACGACAAGTTCCGGCGGATCTTCCACGACAACCCTCAGCCGATGTGGGTTGTGGACGCAGAAAGCCGCCGGTTCCTCGCGGTCAATTCGGCTGCACTCCGGCTGTACGGGTACACGGCAGCGGAGTTCGCCTCGTTGAGCATCGCGGACCTTCGCGTTGACCCGGAACCTGCCGTCGTCGCCGATCTGGCGCGCGCCCGCGCGGGGGTGTCCCAGTTCGGCGCTCGGCACCGTCTTCGGGATGGTCGGGTGATCGATGTGGAGGTGACGACTCAAGGTCAGGAATACGAAGGGCGGCCGGCCGTGCTGTCCTTGATCCAGGACGTGACCAGCCGTCTTACGGTCGAGCGCGAGATGACGAGGCGGTCGTTCCATGACTCCCTGACCGGCCTTCCCAACAGAGAACTCTTCTTGGATCGTCTGGGCCACGCTTTGCGGCGCCGCGCTCGCCGTCAGGACACGGCGGTGGCGGTTCTGTTCATCGACGTCGACAGATTCAAGACGGTCAATGATGGGCTCGGCCACGCGGTCGGCGACGGTATGCTTCGAGCTCTCGCGGACCGGCTGGGTACGGTGATCAGAAGCGATGACACACTGGCGCGGCTCGGGGGCGACGAGTTCGGCATCTTGGTCGACGGCGTCGCCAGCCCGGAGGACGCTCGGCGGTCAGCCCAGCGCATCCTCGACGGGTGCGCCGAAGCGATCGACGTTGACGAGCACTCCATAGCCCTCAGCCTCAGCGTCGGTGTCGCCGTGGCGAAGCGTCGTGGCAGTCGGGCTGAGGAGGTGGTCCGCGACGCCGAACTGGCCATGTACGCTGCGAAATCGCGCGGGCGAGGTCGACTCGAGCCGTTCGTCCTGAGCATGCGCACTGTGGCGGAGCAGGGCCTGAGTCTTGACCAGGATCTTCGCCACGCCGTCGAGCGACAGGAACTAGCCCTGGTGTTTCAACCGGTGGTCGCGGTCGACAGCGGCGCGGTCATCGGCTGCGAAGCACTGGTTCGGTGGCAGCACCCGACCCGCGGGCTCCTCCCACCCGACGTCTTCATCCCGATGGCGGAGGACACCGGTTTGATCAGCGAGGTCGACACATGGGTTATCCGTGAGGCCTGCGCACAGATGGCCGCGTGGCGCTCCGCCGGCATAGTCGACCTCTTCGTCGCCGTCAACGTTTCCGGTATCGACATCGGATGTGGGCGCCTGGTGGAGCGCGTCCAGGCTGCTCTTGACGACAGCGGCATTCCCGCTCACTGCCTGGAGATCGAACTCACCGAGAGCGTCGCCTCGATCCAATCAGCGGTCGCTCTCAAGGAGCTCGATTGCCTCCGACAACGTGGGGTGAGCGTCAGCATCGATGACTTCGGAACGGGCTACTCGAGCCTCAGCAAGCTGGCGACGCTCTCTATCGATCGCCTCAAGGTGGATCGCTCCTTCCTCGCCCCCATCAAAAGAGCGGACGACAAGGTGCCTCTGGTGAGCGCGATGATCGCGCTCGCTCACGAGCTCGGCCTCAGCGT
Organism: Candidatus Aeolococcus gillhamiae; assembly: GCF_016464765.1. Lineage (NCBI taxonomy): Bacteria > Bacillati > Candidatus Dormiibacterota > Candidatus Dormibacteria > Candidatus Aeolococcales > Candidatus Aeolococcaceae > Candidatus Aeolococcus > Candidatus Aeolococcus gillhamiae. Next base: position 5,225 of record NZ_JAEKNS010000123.1, read on the forward strand.
CATCGCCGAGGGAGTGGAGACCGCCGTGCAGCTCGCATTCCTGCGGCGCCACGGGTGTGAACTGTTCCAGGGCTACCTTGCGAGTCCGCCCGTCAGCGCCGGTGCGTTCGCAGACATCTGTCGTGGAGCGCCTCGGACGCGCCATCCAGTCACCGCTCCTCGCGACGGCGCAAAACGGCCCGGCGGGGTGAGAAGAATTGCCCGGATCGGATCGAGCAAAGCCCTTCCGGCTTCGTCGGCCCCCGACCAAGCCGTCGAGCAGCTATCCGGTAAGCGTCCAACGGCCTGCTCCATGCGACGCCGACAGGTCGCCTGTCGCCACACGCCCACGCTATCCTAGGGGCGCACGCGGGAGCTCGGACATTGCCGGGCTGAGAGGGCGACGCTTGGGTCGCCGACCGCCGAACCTGACCGGGCAATGCCGGCGTAGGGAGGCAGCCATGACGACAGTCGCTGAAGCCTCGGTGACAACTCCGAACGATCGCTGGGCAGAGCCCGCCCCCACGTTGGAGGGGCCGGTCCCGCGGTCGCTGAGCATGGTTGACCAACTGGCGCTGTGGGGAAACCTGGGCGTCAGCCTGCTCGGTCCGGTGGGGGCCATCTTTGTGCTTGCGCCTCTGGGAGTTGCTCCTCTGTCGCTGGTGGCCGCCTTCGCCGCGGTGGTGATCGGAACCGCTCTCGGCAGCCTGCTTCTCGCCGCGTCGGCGCTGGCTGGCGCGCAGACCGGCGCCCCGGCGATGGTGCTGCTACGCGGCCTGTTTGGCACGCGTGTGTCGTTCCTGCCGACGGTGCTGAACCTGTTGCAGTGCCTGGGCTGGGCGGTGTTCGAACTGGTCGTCATCGCCGCCGCGGCAGAGCAATTGTTCCCCGGACACGTGCACTGGCCGTACGTCATCGCCGCCGGGGCTCTCACCACTGTCATGGCGCTGCGCCCCTTAGGCGCGGTCCGTGCCCTGCGCCGCTACGCCATTGTCGCCGTGATTGGAGCCACCGTGTACCTCTTCGCGCAGCTGCTCCGCCACCCCCTGGTGTCGCTGACCAGCGGATCGTGGAGCGGCTTCTGGCTGGCCGCCGATGTGGTCATAGCTGTTGCCGTCTCTTTCGCGCCCCTGGCCGCTGACTACTCCCGGCACTCGCGCTCCGGTCGCGCCGCCTTTCTCGGTTCCTTCCTCGGTTACACGGTCACACAGATTGCGTACTACACGCTGGGCCTGCTGGCTTTTGCCACCGTGGTCAGCAGCCAGGGCGACGCGCAGACGCACCTGTTCACCGCCTTCCTTGCCGTTCCGGTCGGTGGGTTGGCATTCGGCATTCTGGTGCTGCGCGAGCTCGACGAGTCCTTCACCAACGTGTACTCGACGGTGGTATCCATCCAGAACCTGCGGCCGCTCAGCGACCGGCGGATCCTTGCTCTGGTCATCGGCGTCCTGGCGACGGTCCTGGCGCTGGTGCTGCAGATCGCCGACTACCAGAGCTTCCTCTATCTGCTCGGCTCGGTATTTGTGCCCCTGTTCGCCGTCTTCGCAGTCGACTACTTCGCCCTGAACGGCCGCCGGCGGTGGGACTGTTCGAAGGATGCGCCGGCGCGCTGGCTCATGCTCATCCCCTGGCTGCTCGGCTTCGCCGCCTACCAGATGGTGAATCCAGGCTCGGTCTCGTGGTGGGCGTCCGTGTGGGGCAGCGCGCAACGCGCCGTCGGCTTCACGCCGCCAACATGGATGAGCGCCTCCATCACATCCTTTGCAGTTGCCGCCGCGGCGACATTCGCGGTGGGGCTGCTCGCGCGCTGCCGCGCGTCGACCGACCAGGTCGGCCTGGGGACCGTGTGACAGCCATCGAGGACAGAGTGCCCGCGGAGCCGAGCCCGTCGGCCTTCACAGGACGGCTGTGGGCCGCGGCCGCCACCACATATGCAGCCATCCTCCGGCACCCCTTCGTCAGCGGGCTCGCCGACGGCGGCCTGGACCACAGGTCATTTCGGTTCTACGTCGTCCAGGACGGCCACTACCTTCACGGGTTTGCGCGCGCGCTCGCCCTCCTGGCGGCGCGCGCTCCAACTCCCGGGGTCACTGAAATGTTCGCGCGCCACACGGCCGCGCTCATCACGGTGGAGCGCTCCCTCCATGGCAGCTTGCTTACCGAGCTCGCGAGGACTGACGGCGACATGGCCGATGCCGGCGCCGCTCCGACAACACTCGCCTACACGAGCTATCTCATCGCGACATGTGCAACCGGGTCCTTCCCGGACGGCATTGCGGCAGTGCTGCCGTGCTATTGGATCTACCGCGAGATTGGCCGGGAGCTGCAGAGCCGGTCGTCACCCGATCCGCTGTTCACGCGATGGATCGACACGTACGCCGGCGAGGACTTTGACAGTGCTGTCCAGGAACTGTTGGATCTGACCGATTCGATCGGCGCTACCCTCAGCCAGGAAGGCCGGGAGTCAGCGATCGATCACTTTGCCACAGCGGCGCGGTATGAATGGATGTTCTGGGACGCCGCGTACCACAGGATCGACTGGCTGCTCTGATGCTGGAAGCTGGTTCCGGTCAGCCTGGGCAATCGGACCCAGCCAAACTACCGATGGCATGGACCGCGGTACACCGTGCTCGCACACTATCCGCGTGCTTTCGCAGTGCCGATGGGAGTTTGGGATGTCGTCGCCGAGTGACCTCCACGTCACGCCAAAGGAACCTGGCGATCTCCATCAGATTGTCTGATCTTGTCGGCGGATCGCGGTTCAGGCTGCGCCGAGGCGCACATTTGGCACTTGGTCCGCGCATTCCCGGGGCGATGTCGTTGTCGCTCACGCGATCGCCCTGGTGCGGCTGCGGTCCGACGACAACCGGCCGCCGGCGCGTCAAGACGCTCCTCCAGCTACCGGTTCTGCGTTTTTGGCCCGCTACCTCGCCTCACTTGAACCGTGGCACCGGCAAGTCGAGTGAAGAACAGCGCGCCTGGCGATGACCTGCTCAGCGCGCTAGTCGCCCCCGGCGACGTCTGCGACCGTCTGAGCGATTCGGAGTTGCAGAACATCGTTTTCACCCTGTTGTTGGCCGCGTACGTGCCGCCTGCCAATGCCATGGCCGTGGCGGTCCTCCAGCTGTTCCGGCACCCCGACCAGCATGCCGTGCTGCGGGCCAACCCGGCGCTGATCGGTACCGCGGTTGACGAGTTGCTGCGCATCGACCAGAGCTCCGCTGCCGACCAGCTCCGGGTCGCCACAGCCGACGTCGACATCGGCGGTGTCCCATTCCGTGCCGGCGAGATCGTTGTGGCCCCGCTCCGATGTGCCAACCAGGACCCGGCTGTCTTCGTCGATGCGGATCGGTTCGACGTCACCAGTGCGGAAAACCCCCATCTGACCTTCGCATACGGGCCCCACTATTGCCTCGGCGCCGCACTGGCGCGACTGCAACTCCAAGTTGGGATCGGCGTGCTGGTCGGCAGATTGCCGCAGCTGCGTCTGGCCGTCCCGTTCGCGGAGCTTTCCTGGACCCCCATGTTCTTCACCCTGAACGGTCCCCAAACTCTTCCGGTTGTCTGGTAATTGTCGCGACGGGGCCAGGCGAAACCCATGACGCAGTCGCTTCCCGGATGGTCTGTACATCTCCCGGCAGCTCGCCGAACACCAGCAGGGCTCCTTGTCACTGGTGTCGACCAGCGTCGGCTCCGGCAGCACGTTCTGCCTGCGGCTCAGGGCGGCTCCCGGCTGACAGCGTCCGAACGGCCAGCGGTCGCCGGGTAGCCCGGCGCCCCGCAGCGAGCGCTGTCCGCTCCGTTCTACACCACGACACGATCTGGAGCTTCGGGCCCCTCTGAGCACTTCCACCCACCGGTGACGGTGATGTTTGAACGTCCGGTAACGAACCGACTCCGTCCCATTCCCGTGGCACCGTGCGCGTGATGGCACGGATCACGAGTTGCCCGTATTGCGCCAGCAGTCGGGTTATCCCTCTGACCTTCAGTCCGCCGCAGGGCCATCGGATCGACACCGACCCTGTAGCCGCCGAGGTGTTGCGCGCCCGCTACAAGTGCGTGGGTTGTAGCCGCCTGCTTCGCAAGACCACACTCAGAACGGCGAGCCCCGTGTCCGTGAATGCTCTGGACATACCGCGTCGATAGGTGGGCCCCGAATCCTCGAGAGTACGACGCACGGTCGTGTGGCGGCGCTGGCGGTTGTAGAAGACCTCGATGTACTCGAACATCGCGCTCCTGGCGGCGGCACGCGTCGCCACGTGTGCCGTACAGCAGGTTGAGCTCTAGCGTCGAGAAGACGCTCTCGGCGATCGCGTTGTCTCAGCAGATGCCGGGCCGGTTGAGGCTGGAGCGGATGCCGTGGCTCTCGAGCACCGTGGTACACGCCTCGGACATGTACTGGCAGGCGCGGTCGGTGTGTGAATCAGCGTGTCAACTGGGGCGCGGCGAGCCAGGGCATCTGGAGCGCCGCCCAGTGGCGGCTCGGTGCCGAGGTGGTCGGCCATCGCCCAGCCTACCACCCGTCGCGAGAAGCAGTCCGCCTTATCGGGTCACGCCCAGGGTGCGCTGCAACTGCTCCCCTCGGCGCCGCTACCGGCTTCCAAGGGCGCCGGAGGAGACCACTGACGGGGGCGCCGTTCACCCACCGGGGAGGCCGCGGCGGCCGAGCGCGCCAGACCGCCAGGCAGTCACCCGCCCCCTGCGAAGAATTGGCGCATCACCTCCAGCTGACGATGCACGGCAGCGCTGTTCCAGCCGTGACCCTGCTCGCTGTCGACGAACAAACGGATGTTGGGCTGGTCGGCAACCATCCGACGGAGCCGCGGCACGTCGATCATGTGGTCCTGCAGGGCCACGATCATCAACGTCGGGCCCGTGCGCTGTATCAATGCGTGTAGTCCCTCGTAGCGCAAGCCATCGCGCAACCATTCGCGGGCAGCCACCGGGTCGGCACGCCGCTGGTTGTCGAAGTTGGCCTGCGCTGTCTCCAGGTCGACGTCGCCCTCGGCGATGACGTAGCGTTTATACAGGTCGCTGACCATCCGGTGGCGACTGAGCGCTACGACCCCCTGCCACAGCGGCGGTAGCGTCAGTACGCGTACCTGCTCGCGATAGAAGCGACGTACCAGCGTGGGAGCGAGCAGCGGAGTGTGCAGGACCAAGCGGCCCACACGGTCAGGGCAGCGTCCGACTAGGGCATTCGCCACCGATGCGCCGAGACACAGCCCGGCAACATCGAACTCGGCGATCTCCAGATGCTGCAGCAGCGCTCCCACAGCAGCGGCCATGGCCTGCACCGTGTGCCGCGTAGTGAGCGGAGACGATGCACCGTTGCCCGGCAGATCGGGGATGATCAGTCGCCGGGACTCGGCCAGCGCTCTGAAGCGACCGCCAAACTCCTCAGCGGAGCTGAGAAAGCCGTGGCACAGCACCAGCGGACGACCCTCTCCGCAGGTTAGGTAGCGCATCGTCGGGCCGCCATCGCC
>NZ_JAEKNS010000053.1:0-43296 GCF_016464765.1 Candidatus Aeolococcus gillhamiae
TCCTGGCCCACAACCTGGACCGGTTGGTGGCACTCAGCTGAGATGGCAGATACGAGTCTCGGGAATACCCGGAAACCTCAGCATTCCCAGCGAGGTTCGCGCCTACTCAGCTCCCAAAACCGGGTTTTTCGGGACGAAGTAACTAAGACGCCCCAACTGACGGGGCGGGTCAGCCTGCATGCAGTTCCCAGCTGGCCGCTGTGATGGCGCGACGAAGCTCGTCGCGCGCTTCTTTCTGGCGCCGTGTGTGGAGTCGCTGCGCCTCCTTGAGATTGCGCTGCGTCTGCGCCATCTCGTCGCGCAGCCGGCTTCGCTCGATCTGCCACTGCTCTTCGAGCTGACGGATCCGGGCGATGCCCGCGTCCTTGATCGCGCTGATGCGTTCACGGCGACTTGGCTGTGCCATCCGGAGCTGTCCTCCTTCATCCAGGGCGCGGTGAAACCGCGCCCACGCGGCCTGTCTGGTCGTACCCAATGCTTCGCCGATGTCCTCCCAGCTGGCGCCGTCCGCGAGCGCCTCGCGCACCAGGTCGAGCTGCCACTGCGCCAGACCCTGGTGCAGAGATCGGCTGGAGGCCACGGCGGCCAGCGCAGATGCGTCGATGGTCTGCTGCCAGGCCGCCGCCACGTCATCAGGGACTGAACGGCTCATGTCAAGGGAACTATGACAGCGGTTCATACCGTGGTCAAGGCATGTCAACCACGACTTGACGGCAGCCAAGTCCCGCGGGCACAATGTCGCTGGATGAACGCCCTCGCCTCCGACAACCACGCGATCCGCGTTGAAGGCCTCCACAAGGCGTTCGGCAAGGTCCAGGCGTTGCGCGGCATCGATTTCGCTGTGCCGCGCGGATCGGTCCTCGGGGTGCTCGGTCCCAACGGCGCCGGCAAGACCACCGCGGTCCGGATCCTGTCGACACTCCTCCGTCCCGACTCCGGAACCGCGTCCATCGAGGGCCACGACGTGGTGCGTGATGCGGCCGCGGTGCGCCGCGTCATCGCGCTGGCCGGCCAGGCGACCGCCATCCAGGTCGAGCTCACCGGCAGAGAGAACCTCGACATCATGGGGCGGCTGCGTCACCTGGAGCGGAATGACGTCCGCGCCCGCACCGCGGACCTGCTCGAGAGGTTCGACCTCGTCGACGCCGCCGACCGTCCTGCCAAGACGTACTCGGGCGGCATGAAGCGCCGCCTCGACCTGGCCGCCAGCCTCATGGGCGACCCAGCTGTTCTGTTCCTCGACGAGCCGACGACCGGTCTCGATCCGTACGGGCGGCTCGGCATGTGGGACGTGATCCGCCAGCTTGCAGCGCAGGGAACCACGATCCTGCTCACCACGCAGTACCTCGACGAGGCCGATGAGCTCGCTGACGACATCATCGTCATCGAGCGGGGCCAGGTGATCGCGCAGGGCACCTCCGATCAGCTGAAGGACCGCGTCGGCGGAGACGTGCTCGAGTTCACCGTGGTCGACCGAGACCTCGTGGCGCGGGCGGTGGAGGCGGTCGCAGGGCTGACCGATACCGAGCCGCGCGTCAACGCGGAGTCGCGCCGCGTCGCTTTGCAAGTGGGGAGCCGTGGTTCGCACGCCATCGTCGACGCGGTGCGCCGTCTCGATGCCGCCGGAGTCGAGACCGATGGACTGGCGCTGCATCGGCCGTCGCTCGACGACGTATTCCTCGCCGTCACCGGCCACGCGGCCGAGAGCGAGGACGGTGCCGTTCGAGGACGTGGTCGCCGCCCCGCGGCGCAAAAGGAGGCGGCTGAGCGATGACAACGGCCACAACGACAGCACCGCCATCGCGTCCCAGCGTGGCGCAGCTGGCGCGCTGGGCGGTCAGCGACTCGCTGGTGATGACTCGGCGCAACCTTCTCGTGTGGCTGCGGGTGCCGGCGTACATCGTGTTCACCGTGGTCCAGCCGGTGATCTTCGTGCTCCTCTTCCGCTACGTGTTCGGCGGCGCCATTCCGGTGAACAACGCCGGCGGCTACGTCAATTTCCTGATGCCGGGGATCATCGGCCAGACGGCGGCGTTCGCCACCTTCGCAACCGCGATCGCGCTGGCCCAGGAAGCGAAGGCGGGCATCATCGACCGCTTGCGCTCGCTGCCCATGGCGCGATCGGCCGTTCTGGCCGGACGGTTGATGGCAGACGCCATCCGCATGCTGGTCACCATCCTCGTCATCGTCGGCGTGGGGTACGCGGTGGGATTCCGATTCCAGAATGGCGCGCTCAATGCGGTGGCGATGATCCTGCTCGCCGAGCTGTTCGGGGTCACCATCTGCTGCGTGTCGGCCTTCATCGGCCTGGCGATCAAGGACGAGGAGTCGGTGCAGGCCTTCGGCCTGATCTGGCTGTTCCCCCTGACGTTCGTCAGCTCGGCATTCGTCCCCATCGCCACCATGCCGGGATGGATGCAGGCGTTCGCCAACCATCAACCGGTGACGCTGGTCATCAACTCGATGCGGTCGCTCGCCCTCGGCGGCCCGCAGTTTCCGCTCTTTCCGTCACTCTGGGAGGCGCTGGCCTGGCTGGCAGGGATTCTCGTGGTGTTTGCGCCGCTCGCCGTACGCGCCTATCGCCGCGCGTCCTGACACCCGGCGCGCGACTACGCTCGGTCTGTGGACGCCGCAGTGACTGAGCTCTATCACGGGCCGCTGGAGGACTTCATTGGCCAGCGCGCCGCCATCGCCAGATCGCTCCGCACGCATGATGCTGTGGCGTCCGTCGCCGTCGGCAAGCTCCGCAAGCCGTCAGTGACCGCATGGGCGATCGACCAGGTCGCCTTCGACGAGCCGACGCTGATCACCGGGCTCCTGGCCGCGGGTGCCGACGCGCGCGACATGCAGCAGGCGGCCGGCGACGGTGAGGTGAGCGGCGAGCTGCTCCGCGCAGCGTCGGAGCGCGTGCGCCGATCGGTCGACGCCGTGGCAGCCGCTGCGGGGTCGGTGCTCGAACGCGCCGATCATCCCACCGGTGCGGAGGCACTGCGACGAATCCGGACGACGCTGCAGGCTGCGGCGACAGGCGGTGCCAGCGAGCGGGTCGCGCTCTGGCGGGGAACCCTCGACAGGGACCTCGAACCAGCGGGGTTCCTCGGCACTGACGATGTCGGTGACGATCCACCCGAGCTGGTGGAGGCCCTGGCGTCTCTCAGGAGCGAGCGAGCGCCGGTTGGCGTCAAGCGGAAGGCGTCGCCGCCGCAGGAGATCCGCCAGGCTGCCGGCGACCGCGCGGCCAAGCGAAGGGCTGCCGAGCTGGGCGAGGCCTCCCGCCGCGCCCGCGCTCTTGCGGAGGCCAAGCGGGATCGCGCCGATCACCTCGCCGAGGCCGCCCGGCTCGCCGAGGAGGAGGCGATCAGCGCGGCTGGGGCGGCCGAGGCCGCAGAAGAGGCGGCGAGGGCTTTCCAGTGGTCGAATGATCATTGAGGCCTACTCCCCGGGGCGGGTCAATCTGATCGGCGACCACACCGACTACAGCGGCGGTCTCGTCCTTCCCATGGCTCTCGACACGGGCACGACCGTCCGGTTCTCGCCCCTGCCGACCACGACGGTGACACTTCGCTCGGACGCTGATCCCGCACCGGCCGCCATCGAGACGGATGTCGTCGATCCCACGACGATTCAGCCGGCGTGGGCGCGATACGTCGCCGGTGTTGTCGTCGAGCTGCGGTCGGCCGGCTACGACATCAGCGGTGGCACGGGATCCATCACCACAACGCTCCCACTCGGAGCCGGACTCTCGTCGAGTGCCGCGCTGGAAGTGGCCACCGCCCTCGCCCTTGGGGCCCTGGGTAGCGCGCTGGAAGTGGCACAGCTGTGTCGCCGCGCGGAGCAGCTCGCCAGCGGCGTGCCCTGCGGGATCATGGATCAGCTGGCCGCTACCGCAGGCGTCCAGGGTTGCGCGCTGCTGATCGACTGTCGGTTGCTGACCGTGGATCCGGTCCGCATCCCCGACGGGCTCGAGGTGGTCGTCATCGACTCCGGCGAGCACCGCGCACTCGTGGGCTCACCGTATGTAGAGCGGCGCGCCGACTGCGAGCGCGCGGCGGACGTGATCGGGCCGCTGCGCGACGCGGCTCGAGGCGATGTCGAGCGCATCCCGGATGATCGTCTGCGCCGCCGGGCGCGCCACGTCGTCAGCGAGAATGAGCGCGTGGCCGAGGCCGCTGACGCGCTGCGCACCGCTGATCTCCAGCGTTTCGGGCGGCTGCTGCGCGAGAGCCACCGTAGTCTGCGCGACGACTTCGAGGTGTCGACGCCGGCCCTCGACGCACTGGTCGACGAGCTCAACTGCACCACGGGGGTGTTCGGGGCACGGCTGACCGGCGCGGGCTTCGGCGGCTGTGCAGTCGCCGTGGTGGAACGGGGGACGGTGATCGCCGGCCGGCGCGTCCACGCTTCAGCGGGCGCGCGTGTGCGGGAGCTGAAGGGCTAATGCACCTTGGCGCTGCGCAGCTTGACCGCAGTGCCACGGCGTAGGGAGTTGGGGATCTCGGCGATCTCATCAACGTGGCGCACGAGAGCGTCGAGGTCCTCGGTCGACGCGTCGCCCTCGACATCCACCTGATAGGTGATGCCTGTCGAGACCGGCGGGTCGCCCTCGAAGTCACCATCCACGATGACCACCACGCGAGACAGCGTTATCCCAGAACGCGCGGCCTCGCGGAACAGGTCATTGGAGACGCAGCCCGCAACCGCCAGATGGAGCAGCTGGCCGCCGTTGAACCCTCGCCCGCCGCCACCTGCCTCGATGGGACGGTCCACGATCACGGAGTGAGGACCGGCTCCGCCGACCGCCGTCGTCTGACCGTCGAGCGTGCGCGTCTCCACCCGGAACATCAGGGCAAGGATACGTCGGTCAAGCGTTCAGGACCGCGGCGGACTCAGTGAGCTGACTGCTTCTTCGGCGGCAGGGTGCGAGCGTACGCCACGCCTGTGCTCACCCATTTTCCCAGCTGAGGTTTGGTCCGCACGCCGTCGGCATCGACACGCAACCAGCCATCCATCTCGCGTCCACGCATCACCGCGACCTCCGCGTGCGGCCTGCTGCTGAGAGCGCGCGTCTGGCCTGGATCGACACGGAGCAGCAATCCGCCCTGACCGCTGGCGCTGACCGCCATGTTGCCGTTGATCAGAAACGCCAGCCCACCGAACATGCGCTTCTCGGTCACCCCGACCTCGGTTCGCACAAGCTCGCGCACGCGCGCGGCGAGATGCTCGTCAACGCTCATCAGGCTGACGGCGGCGCGACGGGGCGCTGCAGGTGCTGCATGACCTCCGGCCAGCGTCCCTTGTCGAAGAGAAGGTAGGACGACGCCACCTTGCCGTCCTCAATGGTCAGCCATTCGGCGGAGAGGACGCCTCCGACCGGGGTTCGCGTGACGAAGTCGTAGAGGACGACGGCGCGATCGCCGTCGGTGATGACGCTGCGGATCTCGTTGCGCTCGATGATCGGCTTGAGAGCGTCGAACGCGGCCAGGAAGGCGGTGGCGCCTTCGTGGCGTCCCCCACCGGCGATCTCGAAGGTTGCATCGGGCGTCAGCAGCGCCGCGACCTCGTCCCACCGCCCGGCTCCGACGGCATCGATGTACGCGGTGGCGACGGCGGCGGTGTCGGTCATGGCATCTCCTGTCTGGTTACGCGGTCGCCGCCACCACGGGTTGGCGTATGTCGGCGACACGCAGGATCTCCGCGGCGTACAGCGTGTCGTGCTCCAACAGCGCGCGGGCAAGCGCATCGAGCCTGCCACGATTGGCCTTGAGCAGCGCGACTGCCTGCGCAAGGCATTCATCCGAGATGCGCTTGACCTCGCTGTCGATCAGCTCCGCGGTGGCGTCACTGTACGGGCGCTGCGTGCCGAAGGCGATGGCAGCGCTCCCCTCTTCTGAGTAGTTCAGCGCCCCGACCTTCGGGCTCATCCCCCATCGCACGACCATCTCGCGCGCGATGCCGGTCACCATCCTCAGGTCCGCCTCGGCCCCCGTGCTGACCACCCCGTAGATGAGCTCCTCGGCCGCCCTCCCGCCGAGGGCGCCGGTGATCCGGCCGCGCAGGTAATCCTCTCCATAGTTGAACCGGTCGTCGACCGGCGTCTGTGTCGTCGCTCCCAGCGACTGGCCGCGCGGGATGATCGAGACGCGGCTGACCGGATCGGCACCGGGGAGCAGGAGGCCGAGCAGCGCGTGGCCGGACTCGTGATAGGCGATGCGCTCGCGATCCTCAGGGGTGAGCATCAGCTTGCGCTCGGAGCCCAACTCCACCTTCTCGATGGCGACGGTGAAGTCCTCGAGGGTTACCAGCGCGGCGCCGCGTCGCGCCGCCGACAACGCTGCCTCGTTGGCGAGGCTGCGCAGATCCGCGCCCACCATGCCGGCAGTCTGCGAGGCGATCTCGTTGAGGTCGACATCAGGAGCGAGCGGGATGTTGCGGGTGTGAATGCGCAGGATCGCTGAGCGGCCGGCGCGGTCGGGAGCATGGACCTGGACGCGGCGGTCGAAGCGGCCGGGACGGAGCAACGCCGGGTCGAGCACGTCGCCGCGATTGGTGGCCGCCAGCACGATGACACCTTCATGCGGGTCGAACCCGTCCATCTCGGTGAGGATCTGGTTGAGCGTCTGCTCCTGCTCGTCGTTGCCACCGATGCGCAGGGCGGCGCTGCGCGACCGCCCCACCGCGTCCATCTCGTCGATGAAAATGATCGCGGGCGCCGCAGCCCGCGCCTTCTCGAAGAGGTCACGCACACGTGACGCGCCAACGCCCACGATCGCCTCGATGAACTCCGACGCGGAGATCGAGAAGAAGGGGACACCTGCCTCCCCGGCAACCGCGCGAGCCAGCAGAGTCTTGCCGGTGCCGGGCGCGCCGATGAGCAGCACTCCCTTCGGCACCGTCCCTCCCAGGCGCTCATATTTGGCCGGCTCCTTGAGGAAATCGACGATCTCGAGCAGCTCCGCCTTGACCTCGTCGATGCCGGCGACGTCGGCGAACGTGGTCGGCGGGTGCTCCGCGTTGTACAGTCGCGCACCGCTCTGGCCGAACCGCCCCAGGATGCCTCCCGCGCCACTGCGCAGCGACGCCATCCGCCGGCTGACATAGACGAACAACAGGACCAGCAGCAACACCGGGCCGAAGCTGAGCAGCAGCGTCTGCCACAGCGGCGTTGGCGGGTTCGGGTTGAGAGCATCGATGGTGACCTTGTGCTGTTGCAGCACGCCGAGCAGGTCATCGGTGGCGAACGACGGCCGCTGCGTGGAGAAGTTGGTGGCGCTGCCCTGCCCGGATCCCGCGGTCACCGGCTTCTTGGTGCTGCCGACGATCGCCTCCGACGTGCTGGTGACACTGGTGACATTGTCCGACTTCACCTGCTGCACGAAGACGTCGTACGGGATGACCACCGTCTTGGGCTGCGCGGGGGCAAAGAAGACGTTCGTGAACAGGATATTGATGGCGAACAGCACGGCCAGAGTGGTCCAGAAGGTGCGCGAGCGGAATCCGGTCGGCGCCCGCGCTGGCGGTCGCGGGGTCCCCGGCCGCGGGAGGTTGGAGCCGCCGGGCCGAGGCGGCGGCGCCGGCCGCCAGCGCCCCAGCGACAAACGCGGCGGCCTGGGCTGCCTTTTGGTCGGCTGGTCAGGCATGGATCTAGCCTAGCGCCGAACCGGCAGGGCCGGCCGTGGGGCGATCCGGTTGCCGTCCGACTACTTCGTCAGCCGGGGGCTCCGGCGGCGCGGATAGCGCTGCCGCGGCGGCGTTGACCGCTCAGATGCCGGTGTGCTCGGCGCGGACGGGGTTCGGGTCCGGCACGTGGGGCATCAGCGCGTTGGCCGGGATGGTCCCGAGACGGCCCGCCTGGAAATCCTCCAGCGCCTGCGCGATCTCGTCGCGCGTATTCATGACGAACGGGCCGTAGTGCTCGACGTGCTCGCGGATGGGCTGGCCGCCCAGCAGCAGAACCTCGAGCGTGGCGCTGCGTGAATCCTGGCGATCGTCGGCGCGCACGGTGAGCCAGTCACCAGCGCCGAAGACAGCCAGCTGCCCGCTCTGCACCGGCCGAGCCTCTGCCCCGGCGCGGCCGGACCCGGCAAGGACGTAGAGCAGGGCGTTGTACGACGGGTTCCAGGGCAGCTGCAGCTGCGAGCCCGGGGCCACGGTCGCGTGGACCAGCGCCATCGGCGTATGCGTCGACCCCGGACCGCTATGGCCGGCGAACTCGCCGGCGATCACCCGCACCAGGGACCCGCCGTCCGCGGAGGCGACCAGGGTCACGTCACCCGCCTCGATCCCCTGGTACGCCGGCGGGATCATCTTGTCCCGGGCGGGCAGGTTGACCCAGAGCTGAATGCCGTGGAAGAGACCGCCGGACATCACCAGTGCCTCGGGTGGTGTCTCGATGTGCAGGATCCCGCCTCCCGCGGTCATCCACTGAGTCGCACCGTTGGTGATGAGGCCACCACCACCGTGCGAGTCCTGGTGCTCGAAGGTGCCGTCGATCATGTAGGTGACCGTCTCGAAGCCGCGGTGCGGATGCCACGGGGTGCCCTTCGGCTCGCCGGGCGCGTACTCCACCTCGCCCATCTGGTCCATGTGGACGAACGGATCGAGGTCGGCCAGCTGCACGCCCGCGAACGCCCGGCGCACCGGGAAGCCCTCGCCCTCGAAACCCTTCGGGGCAGTGGTGACCGACGTCACCGGACGTTCCATCGCAGTGGCGACGCGGGCGTTGGGGACGCGAGGAAGGGTCAGAAGGTTGTCGACGGTCACTGCGGGCATGACGACTCTCCGGTGGCTGGCTGCGAAGGATCGGGGTTCATGTGTGGCATCCGCGGCTACGCGCGACCCTCACTGCTGATGTGCATCGCAGCTCCCTCAGCCGGCTCGATGTCGGCTGCTTCGAGCTCGCCCTGGTCTGGCTCGGCGCGCTCGGCGACGAGGTCGTCGCTGCCCGCCTCGGGCGCGACCAAGTCGCCGACCTCGTCGGCCTGGGCGTGGAGGGGGCGGTCCGGTTCTTCCTCCGCCAACCGCTCCTCGAGCGTGTCGCGGTGCTCAGGGTCGCTGACGCCGCGGTGGGAGATGTCGACCTCCTCCCCTGCATCACCGACGACCTCGGCGGGATCAGGCTCAGCGCTGCCGATCACGACGTCGCTGTCGGCGGGTTCGTCGTTCCAGGGCAGGTCCTCGGGGTGAGGAGTCTGCGGATCACGGTTGGCCATCGATGGGTCTCCTTTCGCGGCGGGTGCCGCTCAGCGCATTGAACATCAAGCCCGTCAGCCGGCAGCGTGCCGGCCGGCGCTCGGCGAGAGGGTTCGAGCATCTTCGAGGAGGCGGTCGACGTCGGTCTGGTCGGCGCGAGGTCCGGGGCCCTCGATGTCCTGGCTCATGTCACGTCCTCATCCGGTGCAGACGGAGGTCGCGCCTCCGTGGCCTGGGGCTAGCTTGTCACAGGCCGCGTGACGTCCCTCGGTGCGGTTCGAAACCGGCTGGCACGGGTACATCAGATCTTGAAATGGCTGAACTGACCTCCGAACTGCTGCCGATCCTGCAACTCGACGACGTCGTCGTCCTTCCCGGCATGACCGTGACCCTCGCCATCGAGGGCGACACCCAGCGGGCCGCGGTGGCCGCCGCCCAGAAGGGCAACCGGCTCCTCCTGCTGGTGCCGCACGTCGGCGGGGCCTTCTCGTCCATCGGCACCGTCGCCCAGGTGGTCGAGTCCGGCCAGCTGCCCACCGGCGCCGACGTCTCTATCTTCAAGGGCCTCCATCGCGCACGCCTCGGTGGCGGTCAGTCCGACATCGGCGGCGCACTGTGGGTGCAGGTCGAGCCCCTCGCCGACGGCGAGCCGACCGATGCCGCTCGCGAGCTGGCGCGCGAGTATCGCGCGCTGATCGAGAACCTCCTCGAGTCGCGTGGCGCCGGCCGGGTCATCGAGGCGGTGCGTTCCGTCCGCCATCCCGGCCATCTCGCCGACCTGGCGGGCTACTCGCCCGACCTCAGCGTCGAGCAGCGCGTCGAGGTGCTCGAGACGATCGACATCGAGGCCCGCCTCACCCGGCTCATCGCGTGGACCAAGGACATCCTGGCCGACGCGTCGGTGCGCGAGAAGATCCGCACCGAGGTCAACGAGGGCATGGAGAAGACGCAGCGCGATTACCTGCTGCGCCAGCAGCTTGAGGCGATCAAGAAGCAGCTCGGCGAGGGCGGTGACGACGTCGCCGCCGGCTACCGCGAACGGCTCGAGAACGCGGGCATGCCTGACGACGTGCGCAAGGAGGTCGAACGCGAGGTGGACCGCTTCGAGCGGACCAGCGAGCAGAACCCCGAGCACGGCTGGATCCGGACGTACCTCGACTGGATGTTCGAGATTCCCTGGAACGTGCGCTCGGAGGACAACTTCGACCTAGCCGAGGCGCGTCGCATCCTCGATGCCGACCATACCGGCCTCGACGACGTGAAGCAGCGCATCATCGAGTTCCTTGCCGTCCGCAAGCTGCGTCATGAGCGCGGCCTCACCGTGCTCGGCGGTCGTGGTTCGGGCGCGATCATCACCCTAGTCGGGCCGCCCGGCGTCGGCAAGACGTCGCTCGGCGAGTCGGTCGCCCGTGCGCTGGGACGGAAGTTCGCGCGCGTGTCGCTGGGCGGCATCCATGACGAAGCCGACATCCGCGGCCACCGTCGCACCTACGTCGGCGCGCTTCCCGGTCGCATCGTGCGCGCCCTCAAAGAGGCCGGCACCAAGAACCCGGTGATCATGCTCGACGAGATCGACAAGGTCGGCAGCGACTGGCGCGGCGACCCGTCGTCGGCGCTGCTCGAGGTGCTCGATCCTGCTCAGAACAACACCTTCCGTGATCACTACCTCGAGGTCGACCTCGACCTCTCCGAGGTTCTCTTCATCCCGACCGCCAACGTCTGGGAGACCATCCCCGCGCCGCTGCTCGACCGCATGGAGCTGATCCGCCTGGACGGCTATACCGAGAACGAGAAGGTGGCCATCGCGCGCGACCACCTGCTGCGCCGCCAGGTCACCCAGGCGGGCCTCGAGCCGGAGGAGGTCAGCGTCACCGACCCGGCGATCCTCGCGGTGATCACCGACCACACGCGCGAGGCGGGCGTCCGCAACCTCGAACGCGAGCTGGGCAAGATGACCCGCAAGGTGGCGACGAAGATCGCGACCGGCGAGCTCACGCCGCCATTCGCGATCACGCCCGCAGAGGTCCGTGAGCTGCTCGGCAAGCCGAAGTTCGACAACGAGGTCGTCGAGCGCACGTCGGTCGCCGGCGTGGCCACCGGGCTGGCCGTCACCGGGACCGGTGGCGATGTGCTCTTCATCGAGGCGGCCACCAGCGAGGGCGACGGCAAGCTGACGCTGACCGGCCAGCTCGGTGACGTGATGAAGGAGTCCGCGCAGATCGCTCTGTCGTACGTCCGCGCCCACGCCGTCGAGCTCGGCATCGACCCGGACGCGGCGCAGAAGAGCGTCCACGTCCACGTGCCGGCGGGCGCTGTGCCCAAGGACGGCCCGTCAGCCGGGGTGGCGATGACCACCGCGCTGGTGAGTCTGCTCACCGGCCGGCCGATGCGCAACACCGTGGCCATGACCGGCGAGGTGACCCTGCAGGGACTGGTGCTGCCCATCGGGGGCGTCAAGCAGAAGGTGCTGGCCGCCCACCGCATGGGGCTCACCGAGGTGATCCTGCCGCGCCGCAACGAGAAGGACATCGACGACGTGCCCGAGAGTGTCCGTGAGGCGATGACCTTTCACCTGGCGAGCCGGGTGGAGGAGGCGATCGCTGTCGCGCTGGCGCCCCGCGCCACGGAAGCGGCGGCTGCAGCGTAGCCGCCGCCCTCGCAGAGCAGCTCAGGCGACGTCGAGGTGCTGCAGCAGCTCCACGACGGCGTGGCCAACGCGCGTGGCGCGGGCGTCGTCGACGGGACCGAGACCAGGCGCGAATCGCGCAACTCCGGCCGGGTCTTCATCCGTGAGCCAGCGGATCAGCGCGTGGCCAACCTCAGCTGCCGTGGTGTCGTCGACCTCCTCGGGCATGGCATCCTCACCTGCATCTGTCATTTGATCGCCGTAGGGTACGCGGTCGTCAACGCGGCAGGCATAGACTGGCCCCAGCAGGCAACCGCTTCCTCCGAGGTGCCATGGACATCACCGAACTCATCCTGCACGACCACCACGAGCAGCGGCGGATGTTCGCGTTCCTCGAGGACATCGGCGGCTCCAACACCGAGGGGCTGGGCGCCGTCTGGACGCGCCTGCGCATCCTCCTCGAGGTGCACGCCGAGGCTGAGGAGCAGCTGTTCTATCCCCATCTGCTCAAGATCGGAACCGGGGTCGGAGGCGAGAGCGTCGTCGAAGAGGTGACCGACGTCATCAAGGATCACAACGACATCCGTGACGCCACCAGGGAGGCCGGTGAGCACGAGGTTGGCAGCGACGATTGGTGGAAGGCCGTGACCGCCGCGAACAAGGCGAACAGCGACCACATGGCCGAGGAAGAACGCGAGGACCTCACCGACTTCCGCCACCACGCCTCGTTGCAGCTGCGCCACGACATCGCCGTGGCATTCGCCATGTTCGAGGCCGAACATGCAGCGGGCATCGAGGCGAAGGACAAGGACCCCAAGCGCTACATCGAACAGAACAGCTGACTACGGAGCGTCCGCAAAACCCCGCAAGACAACGTCGACGACGCGCTCGGCGAAGTCATAGTCGAGGACTCCCCCGAACATCAGGCGGAGTTCACCGGGCCGGCATCGTTGGCGTCCCTGCGAAGCGGAGCATCCGGCGGCAATTGCGCCAACCGGGTCGTGAAAAGAGCTCTGTCGAGGTGGTCCTGAAACAACAGTGGGCGCTCGCATCTCGATCGGCGTAGCATTTGGCTGGCACTGGGCTGCCACAACGAAGCCTGGGCCACAGAGGTTCGAGGATGCGGCGGAGGCGGCTCGGGCTGGTCTCGCGAGCGCAGGCTGTCGGCGCGCTGGCCCGTGGGTCTGGCGGTGCCCGCGCCTTCCGACTCCGGGTGGCGGCGCTGGTCGTTGCCGTCGCCGCCATCTCTGTGGGCGGCACCGTCGCGCTCACCCTGCACCCGACGTCCGCGCCGCTCGGCGTGGTGCGGAGCTTCAGCGCAGCCCTCACCACACAGGGATCACAGCTCAGCGCCACACCGGGCGCTGACACTACCAGAGGCGATCTGCTCGCCGCGGTCGTGAAGGTGCGCAACGTCAGCGGCACCGCCGCGGTCACCGTCGTCAGCGACAGTGCCGGGAATACGTGGGCGCGGGCCACGGCCGTCGCGGCGGGGAAGCAGTCCGACCAGGAGATGTGGTACGCGGCCAACGCCACGACCGTCGCTGCCACCGGGAGCGTCACGGTGACGACGACTGCGGCGTCGGCGGTCGCCATGACCGTCATCGAGCTGTCGGGCGTCGCCACCATCGCCCCGCTCGATGTCACCGCGGCGAAGTCGGGGACGGGCCCTGCAGCGTCCACCGGACCCACGCCGACTTCCAAGCCCAATGAGATTGCCGTTGCCAGCGTCGGCTGGAACTCCGCGGTCACCCCGAGCAAGCAGACTACCGGTTATGCGTTCGTCGCGCCGGTGCAGTCGCGGGTGAGTGGGGCCAACACCGGGGAGCAGTTAGCCACGCAAGTGCTGAGCGCAGCCGGACCGCAGAGTTATGCGTCCACCCTGTCGTCGTCCGTGTCGTGGACGGCGGTAATCGCGACCTTCCAGGCTGCCTCGAGTTCGCCGACACCGACCCCGACGGACACATCGACGCCCACTCCGTCCGTCACCGCCACCCCGACAGCGACCCCCACCGCCACAGCAACTCCAACGACAAGTCCGTCACCGTCGCCCTCCGGCCGCCCGATCAAGCACGTCGTCGTCCTCTACCAGGAGAACCACAGCTTCGACAACGTGCTCGGCTCCTGGTGCGCGCACAACGCTCACTGTCTCGGGCTGCCACCTACGGTGACGCTGAAGGGCGGCGTGGTGGTCACGCCGACACAGGCGACCGACCTGGTTCCGTCCATGGGCCACTCGGTCGCTGATCAGGTGGCTGCGATCGACGGTGGCAACATGGACGGCTGGGCAGGCGTTGGGTCGTGCGCGGCCAAGAGCTCCCCGCCATACCCGTGCGTCTCCTACTACAGCGCCGCCCAGGTGCCGAACATCACGTCACTGGCCGGTGCGTTCGCCATGGACGACCACACCTTCAGCATGGCGGACAGTCCATCGTTCGGCGGACACCTCTACGCCGCTGCTGCCAGCATCGATGGGTTCAACGGCAACAACCCGCAACCTCACGCCGGCGTGACCCCGGGGCAGGGATGGGGATGCGACAGCAACCTCGACGCCCAATGGAGCCCCTCCCTTGGTGGGGCTCTCCAGCAGGTGCCGAGCTGCGTCCCGGATCCGAGCCTCAGTCCCAGCATCTACCCGTTTGGGGGCGCCTATCGCGCCACCCCGGTCCAGTACGTGCCGACGATCATGGGACGCCTCGACGCGGCCGGCCTTCCGTGGCGCCTCTACACGAGCGGTGTGACGACTGCGGGAGGGGCCGGTTCCGGCGGCCAGTACAGCTGGGCCGTGTGCCCTTCCTTCGCGGAGTGCCTGGACAGCAGCGAGCGGAAGAACATGGTCCCTGTGACCAACTTCGTCAACGACGCCAACAACGGCACGCTCCCCAGCTTTTCGATCGTCCTCCCCCAGGGCAGCGGCACGGGGCCGACGTCGCAGCACAACGGGACGTCGATGGCCACGGGTGACAACTGGATCGGCCAGGTGGCCACAGCTCTCGAGCACGGACCGGAGTGGCAGTCGACCGCGCTCTTCATCACCTACGACGATTGCGGCTGCTTCTATGACCAGGTGGCACCGGGGGTGAATCCGGACGGCACCCCGCAAGGGATCAGGGTGCCACTTGTGATCGTCTCGCCCTATGCGAAAGCCGGCTTCAACGACACGACGCCTGCGACCTTTGCATCCATTCTCGCCTTCACCGAGCAAACATTCGGGCTACCTGCCCTCGGCGTCAATGACGCCGGCGCCTACGCATTCGCAAACAGCTTCGACTACACCCAGGCGCCGCTGCCCGGAGCGGCGATGGTCCAGCAACCCGTCGCCCCGGCAGCGGCTGTCGTCCAGGATCCGAACGACCCGACGTGAGGTCTGCTCGCCTCAGCCGGCGAGCATGCGGCCCGTGCCTGTGCCCCGCGCGGTCGTCGGCCTCATCGACATGGCCTGAGGGTCGTGATGGTGCGGGCTGCCTCGTCGACGAGCAGCAGTGTCCCGGCGGCGGTGGCGGCAAGGCCCTGCGGCTCGGGAGCTGCTGTCACCAATGTTGTCGTTCGTCCGCTTGCTGGGTCGACAGCGGCCACTGTACCGGCGAGGTCGGCGACGTAGAGAAGCCCGTTGAGGTACACGACCTCGTCCACCTGTCTGAATGAGCTCAGCGACCGCGTGGCTCCGTTCGGCGCGACCATGAGCACTCCGGGAGCATTCTCCATCCCGATGTACGTGTTGCCCGCGGGGTCGGTGGTGGCGGCGACGGGACGGCCCAGCCCGTGCACGAGCGCCGTCGTGGCACCGCCGACCGCGTACGCCAGGAGCGTGCCGTTGGGACTGTCCGGTACCAGCAATCGCTGCGCAACGGTGTCGTAGTAGATGCCGTCAACGCCGAGGTTGGACGAGTGGTTGGACAGCGTGAGCAGCCGAGTGGGTGCCCTGACGCCGGCCGCGAAGGTGCTCAGCGCATTGGTCTCCTGGTCGGCGACGACAAAGCGGCCATCCGGGAGCTCGACGATCCCCTCCGGACCACCGGGATCGCTGAGCGTGGCGATCACGGTGCCGCTCGCGGTGAGCTCGGTGATGCGGTGCGCGGCGAGCGCGGTGACCCAGATATGACCGGCGCGATCAACGGTGAGGTCATCGGGTGATCCGGCAAGGTGGGCAAGGACCGGCAGCGCGGCCTCCGGCTGCGCGGGCGGGCACCCACTCAGGCTGGCGGGCGTGGCTGCAGTGCCGCTCGCCGGTCCGGAGCCCGTCGACACCTCCGCCGGACTGACGCTGGACGACGCCACCGACGCGCAGCCGGCCATGGCCAACGCCATCGACGCTGCCAGCGCGCCTGCGCGATGCCTCCTGACCACATTGCTTGATACCACGCGCTCCTCTGCGGGTGGCGTGGACGATCGGCACGGAACGGCGCAGAATCCGTTTCGCGCATCGGAGGGTGGTGGCGGTGGCTGCATCGCTGGCCCTGTTCGCACTCGGCGCCTGCGGGAGCGCCGCGGGCCGGGTCGCGTGGGCTGCCGGTTGATGCATGCTCGAGCGGTGCCGTACCACGTGTCCGCCGACGACTTCGAGCGCATCGCCGTTGCGGCCCTCGACAGCATCCCGGCAGACCTTCGGGCCCGGCTGGATGCCGACAACCTGATGATCACCATCCAGAGCGGTTCGAGCGAGGACGACCGCGACCACGACATCGATGAGCACGTGCTCGGCTTCTATGAGGGCGACGCCGACTCGGCGTTCAGCATCTCGCCGTACCCCAAGCGGATCGTGCTGCTGCAACGGCACATCGAGGCGTACTGCACGAGCCACAGGGAGCTGGTCGACCAGGTCACCGACACAGTGCTCCATGAGGTCGCCCACTACTTCGGCCTCGACCACGCCGACATCCGCGACACCCGGCTGGATCACTGATGCACGGCGTCCACCGCCGGTCCGCGGGTCCTACATCGCGACGACGGTGATCCCATCTGCGCCGGGCGCATCCATCGCCATCAGGGCATCGGGAGTGCCGTTGAGGTCGATGACCGACCCGACCAGGCGCCGCGGCTGCAGCGCACCGGACTCGACGAGCTCGAGCATCGCCGGGTAGTCCCGCGCGGCCATGCCGTGCGACCCGTACAGCTCCAGCTCGAAAGCGATCACCCGGTCCATGGCCAGGGCGGGTGTGGCGTCGGCGCCGTGCAGCAGTCCGACCTGCACGTGGCGGCCGCGGCGGCGCAACGAGCGCACCGACGCGATGGCGGTTGCCGCGCTGCCGGCGGCGTCCATCGACACGTGCGCTCCGCCGTCGGTCGCGGCGATCACCGCGCCGGCGGTGTCGGGCTCCCTACCCGCCTCCACGGTCGCCACCGCGCCGATGGCGGTGGCACGCTCCAGCGCCCCCGCGAACGCGTCCACTGCCACCACCTGCGCGCCCAACGCCGTCGCGATCATCACTGCTGACAGACCGACGCCGCCGCACCCGAAGACTGCCACCCATTGTCCGGTTCCGACCCTCGCGTGCGCCGTCAGCGCCCGGAACGCCGTGGCAAAGCGGCACCCCAGCGATGCCGCGGTGACAAAGTCGAGCCCCGCAGGGAGCGCGACCAGGTTGAAGTCGGCGCGCTCGACGGCAACCCGTTCGGCGAACGAGCCAGGCCCGCTGAAGCCAGGTTGTCGTTGGTCTGTACAGACCTGCGCGGCACCCGCCCGGCACTGCTCGCAGATTCCGCACCCGAGGACGAACGGTGCCGTGACGCGCTCCCCCACCGTCCACGAACGCACCCGCTCACCAACGGCTGCGATCACCCCGGCGAACTCGTGTCCCGGGATGTGCGGCAGCGCCACCGTCTCGTGGCCGCGCCAGGCGTGCCAGTCCGACCGGCACAGACCAGTCGCGCCGACCTCGATCACCACGCCGTCCGGCGGGCAGCGCGGCTCGGCCACGTCGACCACCCTCGGCGGGCTGCCGTAGGCCTCGAACTGGACCGCCTTCACGGCAGGCGATCTTCGCTCACCGGCTCAGGTCAGGGACGCTGCTTCGGCGCCCACCGGCTGCGGAAGGCGAGCGACGTGGCCTCTCGCTGCGAATGGACCCCGAGCTTGGCCAGCACTCCCCGTATCTGGGTGCGCACGGTCGCCACCGTCGTGCCGAGAGTCTCGGCAATCTCATCCGCGCCGAGCCCGGCCATCATCCAGGTCAACACCTGCTGCTCGCGACTCGAGAGCGAGTCCCAGGCAGGCGGTGGCGGGTTGCCCGTTTTCTCGGAAGGGTCACTCACACGGCAAAGGGATTTCCTCATACTTCTTATACGCGCTCGTACCCAAAAACGCCCTCTTCCCTGTACAGGAGCGCTTCCGTCAGCGCGGTCCGCACGTCGGGACCTGCGTCACATCGATTTCGCAAGGTTGACGACGGCTCATCGATCGTGATGGTCCGAGCGCCAAACAACAATGTTCGCCGCGCCTTCGAGCGCTCATCAATTGTGATGAACCACGCGCACATCAACGGTTTCGTTGTGGTGTGGGGGTCACGAATCGGTGCCGATAAATGGAAGTCGTACGGCTGCGTACAGACCGTTTTGTGCCGTCCCAGAAATCATTGCGCCCTCCGGTGGGTCATGCACCGACCGCACACCGGCGGTTCTCACCCTGGACGGTGCAGCAGCAGGTCATCCAATGGCCGTCAGATCAGCTCCCAAGACGCCGGGAGCCACTGTGGCCTCCGGCGTCGACAGCGAGCTGGTCGGTCACCCAACCTCGCGCGCGATTCGCAAGAACCCGGGGTACGCCAAGCTCGAGAACAAGAGCAAGGCGATCCATGATTCGCTGAGCGGCGTCGTGGCTGAAACCCAGGCGTTGATGCGTGAGATCGGTCAGCTCAAAGACGCCCAGGCAACCATCGAGCGCCTTGCGCTGACGGACTCGCTGACCGGGCTCGCCAACCGCACCCTCCTCACCGACCGCATGAACCAGGCGCTGCGGGGCCTCCGCCGCAGCCAGGGGTTCATCGGGGTGCTCATGCTCGATCTCGACCATTTCAAGGTCATCAACGACACGCTCGGCCACCAGGTCGGCGACGCGGTGCTCATCGAAGCGGCGCGACGGCTGCAACACCTGGGCCGCCCGGACGACACGGTCGCGGCGCTTCGGTGGCGACGAGTTCGTCCTCCTCGTTCAGGGGCTCGCCAACGCCGGCGACCTGACGGCGTTCGCCGACCGCATCGTGACCGGCCTGCGCGTGCCGTACTCGGTCGGCACCGAAGAGGTCGTCGCCACAGTGAGCGTGGGCGTGGCCCTCACCTCCGAATCCGACTCCGTCCCGACCGATCTCCTCCGCGAGGCGGACATGGCCATGTACCGCGCCAAGGACCGCGGGCGCAACCGTCACGAGGTGTACGGCGCCACGCTCCAGGTCCGAGCCATCGAGCGCCTGGGCACCGAACGCGTCCTACGCCGCGCGCTGGCGGATGACCGCCTTGTCGTCGAGTACCAGCCGATCGTGGACCTCGCCACCGGCCTCACGGTGCAGGCCGAGGCGCTGCTGCGCATTGATGACGCGGAGCACGGCCAGCTGGTTCCGGAGCACTTCCTCGCGGTGGCCGCCGAGACCGGCCTTCTCCCGGTCATGGACGATTGGGTGCGCGCCAGCGCGATGCGTGACCTGTTGCGCTGGCGCGATGCTTCCAGGTCCGCCGGCGTCCAGCGCATGTGCGTCAACCTCACCGCGCGAGAGCTGGCCAGCCCGGACTTTACCTCGCGACTCGTCGGAGGCCTGCAGGCCGCCGGGCTGGAGGGCGGCGACCTCAGCATCGAGGTCACCGAGCATGTGCTGATGCAGACCTCGCACTCGGCGGTGTCATCGCTCGGCGAGCTGCGGGCGCTCGGCATCCACGTCGGGCTCGACGACTTCGGCACGGGGTTCTCAGCCCTCTCCTACCTCAAGGACTTCCCGCTCGACTTCCTGAAGATCGACCGCTCGTTCGTGGAGAGGATCGACATCGACGAAAGAAGCTCCTCGATCGTGGCCGCGATCATCGGCCTGGCCCACGCCCTGGGCCTGTCGGTTGTCGCCGAGGGCGTGGAAACCGCCCAGCAGCTGGCCCGGTTGCGCCACTTCAGTTGCGACCTGGCGCAGGGATTTCTCTTCGCGCCGTCCATCTCCTCATGTGACTTCATGCGCCTGCTCGCAGCGGAGGAGGCGACGCCGCAGGCCTGCTGAGCATCGGGGTCGAGCTTCCCTGCCGCGCTCCCCACAACGGCTGTCGCCGCGCCGTAGGATCGCTCCCTCGACCGTCCATCAAAGGAGAGAGTGGATGCCTCAGTTCATGGATTTCCACGACGACATGAAGCTGCCCGAGGACGCGGTGAGGCAGATCACGGACGAAGCCAAGGCGGGCAAGTCCGACCAGTTCGGAGTCCGCCAGGTCGAGCTGTTCCACAACCCCGAGGGCAAGGTCTACTGCCTGCTCGACGCCCCCGACGAGGAGGCGGTGCGCCAGCACCACGCCGCCCTGGGCGTGCCGTGCGGCGATGTCCATCCCGTCACCGGCATCATGTAGAGAGGCTGCTCCAGGCGACGTGCCCGTCCACGATCGTGGCCGTGACAGCGTTGTCCTCGATCAAGGTGAGGTCGCAGAGCATCCCGGCGCGCAGCGCGCCAAGATCCGCCTCCATGCCGGCCGCGTAGGCCACTCCGCGGGAGTAGGCGCGGAGTGCCGAGGCGCGGGTCAGCGCCAGTTCGGGGTGCCAGTCGGCACGGGAGCGCCAGGTGGTGGCGGCCTCGATGCCGAGCAGCGGCGACGGATCCTCGACCGGGGCGTCCGAACCGAACGCGAGCCTGGCGCCTGACCGCTCCAGGGCGCCCCAGGCGTAGGCGGAGGTGGTGCGGCCCGGCCATTCGACGTCCGCGACGGCCCGGTCGGCGATTGCATGGGCGGGCTGCATCGAGGCGATGACACCGATGGAAGCGAACCGCGGGATGTCGGCCGGGTCGACGCATTGCGCATGCTCCACCCGCGGGCGCCAGAGCCTCCACGCGCCGCGCAAGGGTTCGAGGGCGTCCAGCGCGCGCCGCACGGCTCCATCGCCGATGGCGTGAAGGCAGACGTTGAGGTGTCCCGCGGCGCAACGTCGCACGATGTCGACGAGGTCCTCCTGGGGGGTCACGACGACCCCGCTGCCGTCCAGCATCTCGGCGGTCCTGCTCCCCAGGGAACCGTCGAGGAACGCCTTGACGCCCCAGACCCGCAGCCAGTCGTCGCCCAGCCCCGAAGTCACGCCGAGGGCTTCGGCCGCGGCCAGCTCCGCAACGGGAAGGTTCCAGACCACGCGAAGCGGGAGGCCGCGCGCCTGGTGCAGGCGCTGCAGGCTGCGGAAGAGCCCGGGCTGGTCCATGGCATGCACCGCGGTGAGCCCTGCCTGTGTCAGCCGCTGCAATACCGTCAGCAGCGCGGTGTCGAGGTCGGCGTCGCCGGGCGGCGGAACCGCACGCTGGGCCAGGTTGCACGCCTCCTCGCGCACCATCCCGGTGGGCTCGCCCGCGCTATCGCGGTCGACCACCCCGCCGGGCAGGTCGGGCGTCTCGCGCGTGATCGGGACCGCGGCCAGAGCCGCGGAGCTCAAGCATGCGGAGTGACCGTCCTTGCGCGTGAGCAGCACCGGTCGGCCGCCGGCCATTCCGTCGAGCTCGCCGCGGGTCAGGGCGCCCGCGTCGTCGCTCCAGTCGTCGTTGCACCAGCCACTGCCGGTGATCCATGGCGCCTGGGGCCGCCGGCGGCCGAAGTCGCTGACGCGCGCCAGCGCCTCACGGCGGGTGCCGGCGCCGGTGAGGTCCGCGCCCAGGGCTGAGCGCGCCAGCCATTCCAGGTGGAGATGCGCGTCGCCGAGCCCCGGGTGCGCGCGGCCCCGCAGGGTGAGCACATCCGCGTCACGGCCGGCCGCTGCGCGCGCCGCCGGGCCGGTTGCAGCGATCCTGCCGTCAGCGCCGACCGCCACCTCGGGCACGCACCCCGCGAACAGGGTCGGGCGCCGCGCATCCTCTCGTCGTGGGGTCACCGTGCCCCCATTCTGAGCTGGCGGGCACGACGGCACCAGCCAGCGCTGAGGCGACCGCGCGGAGGCCCTGCACGAGCGGGGCCTCCGCTGCTCATTCGGGTTCCAGGTCCGGGAAGCGACGGCGTTCGGGGATGAGCTGGTCGACGACCGTCTCCATCCAGTCCAGAACGGCGCCATGCAGCCGCGCCGTGTTGCGCGCACGGAGCACCTGGCGCGGCAGCGGCACGTCGATCTCGGCCTCGAGCCGGCGCACCAGCTTCCGAACCCCGCGGTCGATCCTCCGTTCGCCCTCGAGGTTGCGCTCCTCCAGCACCTCGATCACCTCGTCGATGACGGCGATCTTCTGGCGGGTTCGCATGGTCGCGTAGTGCCGCCGCATCGCGGCCAGGCGGTTGTTGCAAAGCTGCACGTTCGGCTCGGCGTATCGGTACGGGAGCGTGGCGTCGGGATGGTTGAGCACGGTGCGGTCCTGGCCTCCTGAGCCTGCCGCGGTGTGCCCGCCGACAGCTTGTTGACCAGTACTACGCAGCCGAGCCGGCCCTGGATCATGGCGGGCCGCAGACGCGGCCCGCCCTCTGGGCGCGCTTGTATCACGCTGGTGCTGATCGTGGCATCGCCCTGCACCGGACCTGCTAAGGCGGTTCGGATTTGACGCCACGCCCGAAGCTCCCCTAGGATCGGCGCGATGAACCGGGAGGGCGATTCGCTGACACGCAGGCTGTGGCTCGACCACGGCCACTGCGTCACGGAGCTCTGTCGAGCGCACTGAGCGCAGTCGACCGGCTTTCCCGCATGACCGGGGTCGTGCCGTCGGCGTAGCCACCAGCATCGCGGTGCTGCGTGATTCCCTCCCCAAGCCGAAGGAGCGCGCGTCTGCGTCGTGCGGGCAGGTCGGGAGGAGCTGCTCCTCGAACGCGCGCGCCTCGACACCGCCTCGCCGAACGACGTCATCGAATGGGCGTTCTCGCGTTTCCCATCCGACCGCCGCGTCGTAGTCACGGGGCTGCAGGCGGACGGGGTCGCAGTGGCCGACATGGCGATCGCCGCGGATCCGTCGGTGCGCGTGCTCACGATCGACACCGGCCGCCTTCCCGAGGCCACCCACCGGTACCTCGACGCGCTGCGCGCGCATTGGGGGCGTGGCATCGAGGTGGTGCTCCCGGAGAGCGCCGAGGTGGAGAGCTTCGTTGGCGGGCATGGCAGCAACCCGTTCCGGCGTTCGGTGGCGCTACGGCTCGACTGCTGCCGCATCCGCAAGGTGGCGCCGCTCGAGCGGGTGCTCGCCGGCGTCGACTGCTGGATGACCGGCCTGCGCCGCGGTCAGTCGGAACGACGCGCCACGACCTCGGTCATCGACATCGACGAGCGCCATGGCGGCGTGGTCAAGGTGAACCCGGTGGCCACCTGGAGAGAGGACGCGGTGACCGAGTACCTCACCCAGCGGTCGGTGCCTTTGCATCCTCTCTACGACGCAGGCTACCGGAGCATCGGCTGCGCGCCGTGCACACGCGCCGTCGCTCCGATGAGGACGCCCGCGCGGGCCGCTGGTGGTGGGAGGACGGAGTCGACAAGGAGTGTGGGATGCACATGACCCCCGAGCGGACAGAGATGGTGACGGCGTCATGACCGACCGGCCCCGGCCACGCTGGTGATCGGGCACGCGGTCAACGTGTTCGCGCAGCCAGGGTCCTCAAGCGCCGTCCTCGCCGAGCAGCAGGCGTCGCCGGCCCGCTAGACGACGGGGCTAGGCGGGCGCCTTGGCGTAGCTGGCCGCACCCTGGAAGTCGACCTGGACGCAAGGCTCATCGCCGACCACCCAGGCGTCGTGGCCAGGCGCCGCCACGAACACGTCGCCGGGGCCGACGTTCGTCTCGGTGCCGTCGTCACTGCGGACGGTCATCCGTCCCGACGCCACGTAGGCGAGGTGGGCGACCTGGCAGCTGTCGGTACCCGCGATCGGCTTAACGTGCTCCGACCAGCGCCACCCGGGCTGGAACGTCGCCTTGCCGATCGGTCCGGCCTCGCTCTTGACGACCTCGAGCTTGCCCTTGCCGTCGGCGAACTGCCGGGTCTCGTCCGGCGAACCGAAGTCGAGCGTCTGTACTCCTGCCATGCCCATCTCCTCGTGCGTCTGCGTGCGCGTACCGGGTGCAGCGGAACGGATGGTAGCCCTCGGCCGGCGGCGTCAACAAGGGGGCCACGCGATCTACGCCCGTGCGTGGATTGTGAATTCATCGGCGTGGGTGACAGTCGCATAGACAGTGTGACCGTCCGCCGACGTCACGCTGACGTCGAGCGTGTACTTCCCCGCTGGGACGCCCTGCGTCCCCCACTCCACCGGCAGCATCTTGCGCTCGTGACTGCCGAAGCTGACGTGGTCGTAGAACACGCCCAGCACCGACCGTCCGCTGGCGTCGAAGATGGTGAACAGCACCCGGGTGGCCACCGCGCCGAGGTCACGGCCCTCGACCTGAGCCCACGGCCGCACCGAGGTGTGCCGGTCCGCCGTGACAACGCCGCTCACCCCGGTGTCGATGATGGTCACCCCGGCGCCGGCGTCGCCGAACCCGATAAAGCGACCGGCCGTGGTCAGGCCGACCTCCGACGGCACGTCGAGCGGGGTGCCGAGGCTCGCCACCAGGATGCCGAGCACCACACCCGCACCGGCGCCGACGCGGCGCGCGGTCCTGGCGGTGGTGGTCGTCGCCCACACCCCAACTCCTGTGCACACTCCCCCAAACCCCAGCACGAGCAGTGGCTGCGCGCCGTGAAGTCCCCAGCGCACCCACCCGGTCGTCTCGGTGAGCAGGCGCCCACGCAACATCGGCAGCCAGAGGTCGGTCAGCGGGTTGGCCACCCCCTCGAACGCGTTGGGCATGGTCACCGTCGCCACCGACGTCAGCGCGACCGACGGCACCATGAGCACAGCGGCCGCGTAGCGGAGGACCCGCGGGGCCAATCCCACCAGGACCGCGGCGAAGGGAAGCATGGGCATCAGGAAGCGGGGGCCCGGCGTGGCTCCACCGAACGGAAGGAAGTAGCCGCCGTTAAGCAGTAGGTACGCGCCGACCAGCGTCGCGCAGACCCCAACCTCCCAGCGCAGGCCACGGCCTCGGGCCGCCCAGAGCCCGGCGGGGGCGAGGGCGAGCCACGGCGAGTAGCGGAGCAACCCGCGGGTGCCGAAGAGGAGGTCCGCGATGGCGCCAGGACGTGGCAGCGTCACCCCGAGAATGCCCTTGCTCTGGCCGGCAGCGAAGCCGCCGTTGGCGAGGTGGGCGTAGCCGATGCTGAACGGGCCGCCGAACGAGACCCAGTTGTAGAGGAGCAGCAGCACGGCAAGAGGCGCCACCCCGGCGGCGAACAGCAACGGAGTGCGAAGTGCGGGCAGCAGCGGGCGCCGCAAATTGTTGAGGAGGGGACGCCGGAAGTTTGCCAGCACCGGTGGCCGGAAGAGCGGACGCACTGCGTAGGCCGCCATAGCCATGAGGCCGATGGCGGTCGAGACGTCGACGAGGACTGCCCAGCCGGCGCAAAAGCCTGCCAGCGCCGGCAACCAGCGACGCCCGGGGCTCTCGACGTGCCGCAAGAGGTAGAAGGCGGCGAACAGGAAGAAGGCAGCCGCCGCGTGGCCAAAGAACATCGTCGCGAACGGGAAGGCCATCGTGCCGAGCGCGTACGCGAGAGCCACGACAATAGCCCACCACTCCCCGACAAGAGGTCCGAGGAACCTGATCAGCAGGATCGCCAGCAGGGCCGTCGGGATGCCGCAGATGACGAACGCCAACACCTGGATGGTCACGCCCTCATCCGCCGCCGGCTGGTGGGTGACCAGTCGGATCAGCCGCATCACCCCGTACACCGGCGCCCCGAGGAACGCAGTGCCCGGCTCCTTGTCGGAGTAGTAGTGGCCCTTGTACACAGACTTGTCGCCAGTGTTGGCCTGGTTGCGGTCGATCTGGGTGGTGTGGTCGTCGACCAGCGCGACCACGAGGTCGTAGCGGCTGGGTTCGTTCCAGATCGGCGCCTGGTGAAAGTAGCCGAAGCAGAACACCAGGAACAGCCCGATGAGCAGCTGGCGGATGACCGCCGGCGTCAGGCGCGAAAGCATCGCGTCAGCTACCACTCCATGTCTGGAATGGGTACAGCGTCACGAACCAGTAGCCGAGGATGGCGACGTAGCCGAGCAGCGCCGCCCGCGGCAACCAGCGGCGTGAGAACAGCTCGGCCACCGCCAGGTACACCGCCGGCATGACGATGACCATGTAATAGAGGTACGAGGTGCGGTTCCCGTAGCTGCCGATCGGCGCGGCGGCGACGACGAAGGGAAGGAAGGTCGCCACGAACCAGGCCACGCAGAGGATCGAGAAGGAATCGCGGCGGCGCCACGCCTGCTCGGCGGCCAGGCACAGCGCGGGCACAGCGAGGAAGATGATCGCCGGGTTGATTTCCCCCCGGAACCACACCACCGGGTTGGTGGCGATCACCTTGCCGCCGGCCTCGACGTTGCTCACAACCTTGAAGTAGTCGATGGGCTGCAGGTCGAGCAGCCACTGCCATGGGTAGCTGGCGATCCCGGTGGGACCGCCGGGGTTGGTGAGCTTGCTCGCATAACAGAGCATGAAGCTGGTGTGCTGGACCGGGTTGTGAAAGCCGCTCGGCACCGTCGCGCAGCTCCCGGCGCCACCGATCGGGGAGACGAACAGGTCGAGCCCGAAGAGCACGGCCACGTACGTCACCAACCCGACGCCGGCGGTGGCGAGCGCTGGTAGAGCCCGTTCCCTGGCCACCTCGATGCGGCTGTGGCCGGCCTCCCCGAACAGGATGCGACCTGCCTCGAGCAGGACGATGATGAACACCGCGTCGCCCGCGACCAGCTTGGTGCACAGGCCGACGCCGACCACGATCCCGGCGAGCGCGGGGTTCCCGCGCAGGTAGAGCGCGAGAGCCACCAGCATGAACGTCACCACGAAGATGTCGAGGGTGGCGATCCGCCCGTGGACCAGCAGCAGGTTGTCGACCGCCATGAGGCTGGCGGCGCCCAGCGCGAGCCAGGAACCCCCACCGGCCTTTCTCACCAACCAGTACGTGGCCAGGATGGCGGCGCTGCCGAACAGGATCGGGAAGAGCCGCCAGCCCCAGGCGTTGTCGCCGAAGACCTTCATCGAGAGCGCGATGAGCAGTTTGGCCAGGGGCGGGTGCTCGGCATTGGGGTCGTGGCCGAGCAGCGCAGTCGCGTACGACGCGCCGGCCGGCGGGTGGATCCCGAGGATCACCCGGGCCGCGTTGACGTAGTAGGCCTCGTCGAAGATGAGCGAAGAGGTGTTGGTACTCGAGTCGACCGGGTTGGGCAGCTCCCAGAGCCGGCCGCCGAGTGAGAGGAGGCTGACCACGCCGAGCAGCCAGCGCGGCGCCACCGGGTGGCGGCGGTGGGCCAAGAACCAGCGCGCCGGGATCGTCGCCCTGCGGAAGGTGGTCACGACGCCTCGCTCTGACTGGGCTGACACTTGCCTGGGCCGCCCGCCGAGCCCGGGAGATCGTAAGCCCAATCGAGACGCTTGCGGTGTTCGGGTCGGAGTGTATAATGCGACTGGTTCACAAGACGGTTACAAATCGTCTGAAGCGTTTGCTACACTTGGGGGAATTCTGGTAGGGGCGCCAGCCGCGTTCGGTGCGAACGGGGCTGTGTTCTTGCCAGGAGTGTTTGATTGCCAATCCCGCCGCAGCGCGGGCAGGGTGCACGGGTAGAGGGACCGACTGATGCAGGTAGGGAATCTCCTCAAAAGAGGAGCAGGTAGAAGGGCTGTTGGCGCGACGATCGGCGCCGCCGGCCTGGTTTTCATCGGGCTCGGCACCGCTGGTGTCGGGACATTCAAGAGCACCTTGGCGACGGTGGTCGTCGCCGATCCCGGTTGCACACCCAGCACTGCCGGTCCGGGCACTGTCACCGTCTGCCTCAAGGAAGCGCACGAGGGCTTCACTGCCAGCTCGTTCACCGGCCACAGCTGCGACAACATCGACAATCGCGACCCGGCGCTCGACTACTTCGTCTTCGTGCTCCCCGCGGCCGGCGACCCGGGCAGGATCTTCACTGGCACTCCGAGCGTGACCTTCGACACCGGCGCGACCAGCGGCACGATCAACAGCAGCAACGCCAAGTTCTTCTTCGCCTCGGCTCCGCCGAGCGCGACGCTTCTCGAGGCTTCGTCCAGCGCCAACAATGGCACCGGAACCCCGACGGGCGGTGAGGCGCAGGTGTTCAACCTGACCCACACCTGCCCCGCCACAGCGACAACAACCACCACCACCAGCAGCACCACCACCAGCAGCCGCACGACCACGACCACGTCCAAAACAACCACGACCACCACGACGACCTCGCCGACAACCACCACCACTACCTCGAAGACCACCACCACGACGACGACGACGTCGCCGACCACAACCACAACCACGACCACGACCTCGCCGACGACCACCACCACGACCTCGAAGACCACCACTAGGACGACGACAACGTCGCCGACCACCACCACGAGGACGTCGCGGACTACCACCAGGACCACCAGGACCTCGCCGACGACCACCACGACATCGGGTGCCAGTGGGAACCTTTCCGCGACCACCACCAGCACCACCTCGTCCTCAGGCGCCGGTGGCGTCCTGGCGACCACCACACCGTCGACCGGTGCGGACACCGAGTTCGGAGCCGGTCTCGCCCTGCTCATCCTCGGTGGCGGCCTTGCCTTCAGCAGCACTCGCCTGCAGCGCAGGAAGCGGCAGTAAACCAACCTCAGATCCAGGCAGCCCGGGGGACGCGCTGAGCGTCCCCGGGCTTCTTTTTTGGCCGGATTTTGGTTGATCGAGCGTATACTTTCTGTTCGGAATCTCCCGCGTGGTGCCGGCCCCGATGGTCGGGATCCGTTCCTCGGGTTTCGGATGGTAGACAGACGACACGACGCAACTGACAACCGGCTTTTGGCGGCGTTGTCCGCCAGCAATCGCGATCGGGTCCTGGCCGTGGCCAAGCCCATCGACCTCGAGGTCAAGACGGTGCTGTTCGAGCCGGGGAAGCCCGTCGAGAACGTGTACTTCCCGCTGGACGGCGTGGTCTCGTTGGTCACTCCGCTCGAGGACGGCTCGATCGTCGAGGTGGCGACGGTCGGCAACGAGGGTGCGGTGGGCGTTCCACTCATCACCGGCGGCACGCTGGGCGTGCGAGCCATCTGCCAGGTGCGGGGAGATGGGCTGCTGCTCTCTGCGAGGGGTTTCCTGACCGAGCTGACTTCCAACGGCGGACTTCGTGAAGTGGTCGACAGGTATGTGCCGGCGCTGTTCGGACAGATCGCCCAGGCGGCGGCGTGCAACCGGCTACACACCAACGAGGAGCGCCTGAGCCGCTGGCTCCTCATGAGCCACGACAGGGTGGGCGTCGACGAGTTCTCCATCACCCACGAGTTCCTCGGACAGATGCTCGGCTCGCGCCGCGCCACCGTCACGCTGTCGGCTGGGATCCTCCAGGCAGCTGGGCTGATCCGCTACCACCGCGGGCGTCTCACCATCGTCGACCGCGAAGGTCTCGAGGAGGTGTCGTGCGAGTGCTACGCCGCCATCAAGCTCGAGCTCGACGGCGCGCTGACGGGCGCGGTGTTCACCAGCCCCAACTGAGGCTAGGCGACCAGCTGCGCGGGTCCCTACGCGACACGGTCCTGCGCGGCACATGCTTCCGCCGCCGCTCGGCGGCACCGCGTGACCTGAAAGGAACGACGATAAGGATGAGCACGAGGCTCGCGATCGGCACGAGCATTGCCGCGGTGGCGGCCCTGGCAGCCCACGGCGCGGACCAGGCCGTAGCCTCGAGCAGCGGCTGGGTATCCCGGTGGCTCGCGGACGGTGATCGCACACCCGGCTCGCGGTTCCGGTCAAGAGATTGGTGTTAGCGCGTCACCACCCTCAGCGCAGCGTGAACCTCAATCCACGGGTTACGGTTATCCGGAGCGTGCAACCGTCAGCAGATGCGCGGCAGCGGGTCCCCAATGAGCATGTCGACTACGCGGGTGCCGCCGAAGCCGGTGCGGATGAAAACCATGCCGTCCGGTTCGGCGCGGACTTCGCCGATGAGCGCCGCCTCCTGACCCTCGGGCCGCGAGCGCATCAGTGCCAGCGCACGCTGCGCGTCCTCGGCGGCCACCATCGCCACGAGCTTGCCCTCATTGGCGATGTACAGCGGGTCGATGCCGAGGATCTCGGCGACGCCGCGCACCACGTCGTGCACCGGCAGCGCGTCCTCGTCGATTGCCACGGCAAGTCCGGCCTGCTGGGCGATCTCGTTGAGCACCGTCGCCACTCCCCCACGGGTGGCGTCGCGCATGAAGTGCACGTCGATGCCGGCGTCGAGCAGCGCGCTGGTGAGTCCGTTGAGCGCCATGGTGTCGCTGGCCAGGGTGTCGGCCTCGAGGTCGACGTCGCCGCGGGCCAGCATGACCGTGGCACCGTGGTTGCCCATCGCTCCGCTGAGTAGCACCGCGTCACCGGCCTTCACGCGGTCGATGCCGAGACGGTCCGGCTCGGCGACGAGGCCGACCCCGGTGGTGGTGATGAACAGCTGGTCCGCCTTGCCACGAGGCACCACCTTGGTGTCGCCGGTGACCACGCTGACGCCCGCAGCGTCCGCGGCGCGGCGCATCGACTCCACGACGCGCCGAAGGACGGCGATGTCGAGGCCCTCCTCGAGTATGAATGCAGCGGACACGGCCAGCGGGATTGCTCCGCCGACGGCGAGGTCGTTGACCGTCCCGTTGATGGCCAGCTCGCCGATGTCACCACCCGGGAAGAAAAGCGGGCTCACCACGAAGCTGTCGGTGGTCATGGCCAGCCGCGCACCGTCGAGGCCGGGGACGCGGAGGATCGCCTGGTCGCCGAGCTGGGCAAGCACTGGGTTGTCGAGGATGTCCGCGAACACCGCGGCGGTGAGGGTGTGGCTCGCCTTGCCGCCGGCGCCGTGGCTCATGGTGATCGCGGTTTCGCGAAGCAACGGTCGGCGCTTGCGGATCTCCGCGATGCGCTCGAGGACGCGCTGCTCAGGGTCGGCGATGCGCGCGGCAGCCGCGCGAATGGCGGCTCCGCTGCCGGGGGCGGGCGCGGAGGTCTCGGTCATCCGGCTGCTCGCACCGGGATCGGGGTGAGCTCCTCGGCGTCGGCGAGCACGCGCTCACGGTCGCGGGCGCGCGAGTACCGGCCGAAGTTGTAGTAGGCGGCGCAGGCGCCCTCGGACGACACCATGCACGTGCCGATCGGCGTCTCCGGGGTGCACGCGGTGCCGAACACCTTGCATTCCCACGGCTTCAGCACGCCCTTGAGCACCTCACCGCACTGGCAGGACTTGGGGTCGGCGACGCGCAGGCCGGGGACGGTGAAGACGCGCTCGGCGTCGAACTCGGCGAAGTCGTCGTTGAGCTCGAGCGCGCTCTGGCTGATGAAGCCCAGCCCGCGCCATTCGAAGTGCGGGCGCAGCTTGAACACCCGGCCGAGCACCTCGAGTGCCTTGGGGTTGCCGTCGTCGTGGACGACGCGCTTGTACTGGTTCTCCACCTCGCAGCGGCCCTCGAGCACCTGGCGGATCACCATGTGCACGCCCTGGAGGATGTCGAGAGGCTCGAAGCCCACCACCACCACCGGCTTGCCGTACGTCGCGGTGACGAACTCGAAGGGTCGGATGCCCACCACCGTCGACACGTGGCCCGGGCCAAGGAAGCCGTCCAGGCGCAGGTCCGGCGAATCGAGGATCGCCTTCATCGGCGGGATGATCGTAACGTGGTTGCAGAACACGAAGAAGTTGCTGATCCCCTCGGCCTTGGCCCGGAGCAAGGTGAGGGCTGTCGAGGGTGCGGTGGTCTCGAACCCGATGGCGTAGAACACAACCTGCTTGTCCGGGTTCTCGCGCGCGATCTTCAGCGAGTCGAGCGGCGAGTACACCATGCGCACGTCGGCGCCGGCCGCCTTGGCGTCGAGCAGGCTGCCATCGCTGCCGGGGACGCGCATCAGGTCACCGAAGCACGTGAAGATGATGTCGTTGTCTCGCGCCAGGGCGATGCCGTCATCCAGCCGTCCCATCGGGATGACACAGACCGGACAGCCAGGGCCGTGCACCAGCTCCACGTTGCTGGGCAGCAGGTCCTCGATGCCGTACTTGAAGATGGTGTGAGTGTGCCCGCCGCACACCTCCATGATCTTCCAGTGCTTGTCGCCCGCCTCGTCGGCGATGCGCGCCGCCAGCGAGCGCGCCAGGTCGGCGTCGCGGAACTCGTCGGCGAACTTCATATCTCGGTCACCTGCTTGCGGTAGTCAGGCCCGACGAGCTCGAGCTCCATCGCCTCCGATTGGCGGATCTGCTGCAGCTCGTCGTCGTATGCGGGCCCCATCTCCTCCAGGATGCGCAGCGTCTCGTTGGCCTCGGCCTCGCTGATGGCGCTGAGCGCGAAGCCGACGTGGACGAGCACGTAGTCGCCGGGCTCGGCGGCGTCCTCACCGACCAGCAGCGAGGTGTTGACCTGGCGGCGAACCCCGCCCAGCTCGACCTTGCCGTAGTTGCGATCGGCGTCGACGTACTCCACCAGCTTGGCGGGAATCGCTAGGCACATGACGGGACCTCCGTGAGATGTCGCTGCACCAACTCGAAGAGGAGGTGGTACAGCGTCGTCTGCACCTCCTGGATGCGGTGGACGCTTGACGAGGGGACGGTGAAGAGGTGGTCGAGCGCGCCCTCGGCGCGCATGCGCCCGCCGTCATGGCCGGCGATGCCGACGGTGAGCATGCCCAGGCGCCTGCCCTCGCGGGCGGCGCGGACGAGGTTCTCGGAGTTGCCGCTGGTGGAGATCGCCAGGAGCACGTCGCCGGGCCGGCCGAGGGCGAGCAGCTGGCGCACGAACACGTCGTCAAAGCTGACGTCGTTGCCGATGGCGGTGACCACGGCGATGTCGGCGGTGAGGCAGAGCGCGCCGATGGGCGGGCGCGTCCCCGCGGGATGGAGGAGCTCAGCCACCATGTCGGCGGCGGACGTGGCGCTGCCGCCGTTCCCGCAGGCCAGCACCCGGCCCCCGGCCGCAACCGCGCTCGAGATGGCGCGCGCGCAGAGCGCGATGTCCTCGAGCGACGTGTCGAGCAGCCGGCGGCGCAACGCGTTGCTCTCCGCCGATTTCTGCAGCGGGGCACGGGCCAGCTCGGCGACCACCGCGGCGTCCACGGACGGCTGTTCGCTCAGCATCGGGTAGAGCAACTGCGAGAACGGGTCGTTTCGCTGCGTCACCGTGCCACCTCGAGCGTGCCCCGCTGCAGCGCGACCCCACCGTGCGCGAGGAGGTGGTCGCCCGGCATCACCCCGTCGAGCAGGTCGACGGCGACTTCGCAGGCGACGCCGTCATAGGTGGCCTGGGCGACGCTCGCGTCCGGGCTGACCGCCGTCACGACCACCTCGAGAAGCTGGTCGGAGCAGGTGATGCACACCTCGTCGTGGCACACGTTCTCACTCATCGGCGAACCTCCGCGATGCCGCGGTGGTTGAGCACGATGTGGGTCAGCTCCCAGAGCATGTGGTAGGTGGCGAGGTGAAGCTCCTGGGCCACCAGCGGATCCTCGCTGTCGACATGGAAGGTGTGCGTGGCGGCGACGCTGCTCACGCCTTCGGCGCCCGTGCTGAGCGCGATGGTGAGCATCGCCCCCTCCCCGGCAGCGCGGAGGCCGCGCACAGCGGCTGCGTCGTCGACGGAGGTGAGGAATGCGAGCGCGATGTCGCCGGGTCGGCCGAGGACGCGCAGTTGGTGCGCGTACACCTCGAGCGGAGCATTGCCGCCGAGGATGCCCGTCACCGTGCTGACGTCGTTGGTGAGCGACAGCGCCGGCAGGGCTCGGCAGCCCGGTAACACCGGGTGCACGTACTCGACCGAGTTGTGCTGCGCGTCCGTGGCGCCCGCTCCGGAGCCGAACACGAGCAGGGTGGCGCCGGCAAAGAAGCGGTCGGCCATGGCTGCGGCGCACTCGGCGAGCTCCTGCGCCACCGCGGCGAAGTACGCGTCGCCGGCCGTACACCGCGCGGCGACACCGTCGCGCAGGAACGCAAGGTCGACGTCGGTGGCGCTGCCGGCGCTGCTCATCACCGCCATCATGCCCATCCCTGGGGAGCCGCGTTGAACCGGGACGCGGCCACGAATGCCTGCCCCAGGCTGACCCCCCCGTCGTTGGCGGGCACGGCGTGGTTGGTGTACGCGGTGAGCGATCGCGCCCGCAGCAGCGCGGTGGTACGCGTCAGCAGGAGCGCGTTCTGGAAGACGCCTCCGCTGAGCGCCACCCGAGTGACGCCGCTGGCCTCGGCGAGGTCTGAGCACGCAGAGGCCGCGCCCGCAGCCAGGCT
This sequence comes from Candidatus Aeolococcus gillhamiae, assembly GCF_016464765.1. Taxonomy (NCBI): domain Bacteria; kingdom Bacillati; phylum Candidatus Dormiibacterota; class Candidatus Dormibacteria; order Candidatus Aeolococcales; family Candidatus Aeolococcaceae; genus Candidatus Aeolococcus; species Candidatus Aeolococcus gillhamiae. The sequence goes on from NZ_JAEKNS010000053.1 coordinate 34,246, forward strand.
CTCGTGGAACGTCGCCGCCAGCTGGCCGACGTCACGGCCTGCCCTCTGCTGCGCGACGAGTTCGGCCACCAGGACATGCGTGTCCAGCACCATCGGGCTGCCGTGGTGCTGCACGGGGATGGCCGCCACCGAGCCGACCGGGACTGTGCGCGCCAGCGCCTCCAGGCGCATCGCCGCCGACGCCTCGAAGCTCGAGGTGTGGGCCACTCCGAGCAGGCTGGCGACGGCGTCGAAGAGCCGGCCGGCGCTGGTGCTGACCGGCGCGGTGGCCGTGTCGCCGGCGGCCGCGACGCGGCTCACCAGGCGCCAGCGGCGTTCGTCGGGAGCGCCCTCGCCGGGGGGGAACCAGGCAGGCACCTCGCTCTCGTCCAGGCCGGCGGCGCGCAGGTAGGCGATCGCCATCCGCCAGCCCTCGCGCGCGCAGCGGTCGCCACCGGGTTGGACGACGGGGGCGAGGTGGCCGACGCGGCGGTAGCCCGTCTCGTCGCAGAGCAGGAACTCGCCGCCCCAGATGGTGCCGTCCTCGCCGAAGCCGGTGCCGTCGAAGGCGACGCCGAGCACCGGGCCGCGCAGCTGGTGCTCGGCCATGACGCTGGCGATGTGGGCGTGGTGGTGCTGGACGCGTTCCGGGCGAGCCCCATCCTGCCACCAGCCTTCGGCGAGGTGCGTCGAGGCGTAGTCGGGATGCAGGTCGGCGGCGACCGCGCTGGGAACAGCGCGGAACAGACGCAGGTAGGTGGTGAGCGCCTCGCCCTGATGGGCCAGGCTCTGGGGGTGGTCAAGGTCACCGATGTGCGGCCCCATGAACGCGCGGCCGTCGCGCACGACGCAGAACGTGTTCTTCAGGTGCGCCCCCAGGGCCAGCACCGGTGGCGACGTCGTGTCCACCGCCAGCTCCACCGGCAGCGGGCAGTAGCCGCGGGCGCGCCGCACCACGTGCTCCTGGCCGTCGACGACGCGCACCACGGAGTCGTCGTAGCGCGCGTAGATCTCGCGGTCGTGCAGCAGAAAGGCGTCGGCGATGGATCCGAGCCTGGTGACGGCTTCGTCGTTGTCCTTGGCGATCGGTTCATCGCTGACGTTGCCGCTGGTCATCACCAGGGGGGCGCCGACCAGGTCGAGCAGGAGGTGGTGCAGCGGCGTGCTCGGAAGCATGACACCGACCTCGTGGAGGCCCGGCGCAACGGCGGCGGCGATGCCATCGCATTCAGGGGCGCGCCTGCGGCGCAGCAACACGATCGGGCGCGCGCTGCTCATCAGCGCCGCGGCCTCGGCGTCATCGACGACGGCGATGGCGCGAACCGCTTCGAGGTCCGCGGCCATGACCGCGAACGGCTTGTCGGGCCGATGCTTGCGCACCCGCAGCCGGCGCACCGCGGCGTCGTCGTTGGCCATCACGGACAGCTGGAATCCGCCCAAGCCCTTGACCGCGACTATCGATCCCGTCAGCACCGCATGAGCTGCCGCGGCCACACCGTCACCGGCGCGCTCGATCCCGCCGCGGTCGGCGAGCCAGGCGCGCGGCCCGCACTCGGGACAGGCGTTGGGCTGGGCGTGAAAACGACGGTTCGATGGATCCGCGTACTCCGCCGTGCAGGGCGCGCACATCTGGAAGTGGCGCATGGTGGTGAGCGCGCGGTCGTACGGGACGTCCTCGATGATCGTGAACCGCGGCCCGCAGTTGGTGCAGTTGATGAAGGGGTAGCGGTGCCGCCGGTCAGACGGGTCGAACAGCTCGGCTAGGCAGTCCGCGCAGGTAGCGGCGTCGGGAGAGATCGGCTGGTACGCCCCGTCGACCGCGCGGCTCTCGAGGATCACGAAGCCCTGCTCGCCGCGAGCGGTCATCGTGGTCGAACTCATCCGCTCGACGCGTGACAGTGGGGGGGCGAGGCTGATGAGCTCCGCCCCGAAGCTGTCGAGGCGCGCCCTGGTGCCCTCGACCTCGACGACCACCGCCCCGGACGTGTTGCACACCGAGCCGGCGAGCTGGTGGCGTTGGGCGAGCGTCCAGACGAACGGACGAAAGCCGACGCCCTGCACGACCCCGTGCACGGTGTACCGCCGACGCTCGCTCGTCCCCTCGAGCCGACGGGCGCGCGACTGGGGCGCGCTCGTCGCCATCGCCGTCATGGGCTGCCTCGCTCCATCCGACCCGATTACATGGTCCGCATGCGCAGGTAGCGCTTCAGATCCTTGCCGCCGAGCGCGGCTGCGCCGGCGACTGCCACCGCCACCAGGAGAAGTACCTTCTTCATCGCGTCACCTCCGTGTACTGGCTGCTGTTGGACTCACAACCATGCGGGATGCACTGGCAGCTCGCCCAGTTCATGGGAATGCTCATGAGGTGCCTCGACAACCTCGGCGTCCGCACGGCGGAGGACCTCCGGGTTGTCACCGCCGACCTCGACCTCGTCGACAAGAAGGCGTGCGCCGGGCACAGTGCGGACGTCCAGGACCGCCCCCGTCGCGTTGGTGCCGTCGGCGATCAGCTCGAAGCTGAAGCTCAGCGACTCTGCGCTCACCGCCTGCTGCTCGCCCGCGGATACGGCGACTCGCCGCACCCGACGATCGCCGGCGATATCCAGCGCTGTGTCGAGGATCGCCTGGGCAAGGCCCATCTCATGCATGGTCGATCACATCGTGCGCATCCGGATGTAGCGGCGCAGGTCACCGAGCGACAGCAACAGACCGAGCACGATCAGGACCCCGATGGCGATGAGGACCCATGTCCACCATGTCATGTCGACACCCCCTGTTCCCACTGATCCGATGCGGCGGCTGCCGCAGGGATTGCCATGGCTTGGAGCGAATCACGCACCACCCGCTCGACGGTGTCCACCGCCTGCGGGACCGCGGCCGCCACGACGGCGCTCAGCTCCATCTGCCCGATGTTCTCGGGCCCGAAGGTCTCGGGCTCACAGCCCACCACGAACACCTGGCCCATGGTGCCGCCCATGGTGCGCACCAGGTGAAAGACGGCCGCGGGCGTCATTAGGTGGCCCTGGAAGGCGCCTTGCCCGTGGTCCGGGTCGGCGTCGACATCCGGCAGGTTGGCATCGGGGTCTGCGTCGATGACGTAGACGGTGCCGGGCGCGTCGCCGCGCTGTGTGGCGTCGATGAGCACCACCGTCGTGTAGCCCTCAAGGATCTCGTAGGCGAGGTCGTACCCGCGGATGCCGTAGTCACCCACCTTGACGTCCTCGCCGGCGAGGGAGCCGCGGCGCAGCATCTCCTGCGCTACCTCGACGCCGAAGCCGTCGTCGCCGAGGAAGATGTTGCCGATGCCGGCGACGAGCACGCGTGCCGTCATCTCCCCTCCCCCGCTGCCACGGCCTCGACGTCATCGAGCGTGTAGAAGAAGCGGTGGCCCGGCTGGCGGAGCATGCCGAGGTCCGCGCCGGGGTCATCGTTGATGGTCACCGCCAGATACACGACATCCTCGTAGTCCTGCTCGATGGACTCGATGGTGGCGATGCGGCCGCGCAGCACGATGTCGAGCGCGTCGGCGTTGCGCTTGGGCGCCAGACGCACCTGGTCGCCGATGTGCAGCGTGCCCCCGTGCCAGCGCACTGACTCACGCGCCGGGCGCTCGGAGAACGGATCGTCACCCAACGCAGCCCAGGGATTGTGCTCGGTCATTCCGTACCACCGATCCGCGGTGCCGTTGAGCGCAGCGTGCCGTGCATGCGCATGAAGTCGTCCCCGGTGAGGGACTCGGTGCGCTCGAGGATGGCGCGGGCGCGCTCATCCGCACCGCGCATCTCCGCTTTCTCCGCGTCGGTGAGGGTGAGGATACGCAGCGAGAGGATCTCGTCGATCTCCGTGGAGTCGAACAGCTCACCGGCGGACTCGGGGGCCAGTTGCGGGTGATCCTCGAGGATGATCGGCGAGGCCAGCACGGTGTCGTCAGAGCCCGGTGCGCCGACGAGGATTGGCCACAGGCCGGTGTTGACGCAGTCGCGCGCCAGCTGCACCGCGTCCGCCGGCGGGTCGGCGAGCGACAGCCACGCACCGTTCTTGGTGCCGAGGACGACGTGGGTGGACAGCAGGGCGTGACGCAGTGCCGCCTCGCGATCGGCCACGTCGGCGGCGGTCACCGTGGTGACGTTGGTGATCGCCACGCGCAGCCTGGCGATGTCGGGGCTCACCCGCGTCGCGGAGATGTCGACCGCGACGGTCAGCGGCTGGTGGGCGCGCACCAGCGCGCCGGCGACGAGGCCGTCCTCGCCGCGCAACCATTCCACCTGCTCACCCGCGTCGACGCTCACGGTCAGACCGCGCGGCTCGGCCAGCAGCGAGCGGAGGGTGGATGTGCCGGCCTCCAGGCGCCGCTCGGCGGCCTCCTCCCAAGTGCGCTGGATCCGTCCGTCGAGCTCGAAGGCGTCGACGGGACGAAGGCTCGCCGCGTCAGCCGGAGCATCCGCCGCGGGGGGCTCGAGGCGCGCGGCGGTCCGCGCCACGGCGTGCAGAAAGCGCACGGTGACGTCGACGGTGGCGTCGTCGCCGCCGCGCAGCAGGCACTCGGTGGTGGCGGCCCACGGCTCGGCGCCCACGACAGCCTCGCTGTACTCGCGCGGGTACACCCCGCCGAACGTCCAGCGCACCTGGTTCTTCACCGAGCTCGGCCGGTATGGGTAGAGGAGGTAGCCCTCGTACAGGGTGGCGGCGACGATGCGGTCGACGAGCTCGCGGTTCACGGCACCGCCTCGGCGCTCGCCTTCTCGAGCAGCTCGTCGACGACCGTCTCCCAGGTGGGCACAGCGCGCCTGGCCTTGTAGCGGTACAGCCGGTCGAAGACGTCGCGGCGCAGGCACAGCCAGGCGCCGTCCGGGTAGTGGCGGTCCATGAGCTCGCTCCAGACCGACACGGGGAGGCGGAAGCGCGCCTCCTTGCTCCAGGAGATGCGCTCGGTCATGAGCGCGCCTGCACTGTCGCGGTAGAACACGGTGCCGCTGAACTGGAACGTGAGCGGCACGTCGCCGTTCTCGAGCGCGAAGAAGTATTTGGTGGGCGCCATGCTCAGGTCGAAGCTCGTCGGCACCGCGAGCTTCACCGTCGTCGTCCCCTCGAAGCCGGGGACGACCATGGCGGCGTGGGTCCAGAGCATCGTCTTCAAGGACGTGCCCCAGCGCTCCGGCGTACCGAAGAGGTCGAGCAGCGCCTCCTTCTCGCTGGCGGCGTAAGGACGCCGCACCGCCTCGATCATGATCTGGCAGCTCAGCGCGATCGTGTCGATGTCGCGACCGTCCGCCTCCTCGACGCGCAGCCCGAACTCCAGCAGCGGCGTCAGGGAACCGTCCACGGCGGTGACGTCCTCGATGGCGAAATCCAGGTCAGGCACGGACCAGCCCCTGGGCCGGCTTGGAGCGCGCCGCGCCGCGCAGCTCGTCGAAGAAACCGCCGACGCGCGCCCACACCTCAGTGCCGCCAGACAGCCCGCGCCAGTGCACACGCAGCAGCCCGACCAACTCGTAGCAGCGATCAATCGGCGCGATGAAGTAGTCGCGACGATCACCGACGCGGTTGATGAGCAGCGCCTCCACGTCGGGCAGCAGGGACGAGAGCGTGGAGTTGGCCTCGAGCAGCTCACCCCACCCTTCGAGCGTCAGCAGCGACTCGGTCGCTCCAGCCGGGCTTGGGTAGTACGCGTGCAGCTCACCGGACGGTGCACTGGTGAGCAGGAAGGCCATCTTGACCGGGATGGCCAGGGAATCCCACATCGAGTCGGTCATGACGAAGTCGGTGAGCGACCAGAGGCGGCGCGGCACGCGACGGAAGCGCTTCTGTGCCTCGACCGGGAAGAGCAGAGCGCACGCTGTGCAACTGCACATCAGCTGCCGTTCCTCCGGCTCGAGCAGGTGCTCATGGTACGGATGCGGCGCAATGCCCTCTGCGCAGAGCTCGCATCGCTCCGCCGGCTCGCGCTCCTTGACGAACCGCCGGAGAATCTCCAGCGACGGCTCAGCCTGCTGGCCCACCTCCGTTCACCGCGACCCGGCGGCGGCGCCTGCCTGCGGCGACGCCATCTGCAGCGGGACCAGGCATTCGATCGTGGGGGGGCCGGGTGGCGGCGGGCTCATCCCCTCCACCTCGATGCCGGCGAGCTCCGGCGCCGCTTCGTAGAGCGCCTTCTCGACGGCGGCCTTCATGGTGAGCTCGGAGGATGGACATCCCTCGCAGCTGCCTTTGAGTCGCAGCCGGACGACGTCGTCCTCGATGCCGAGCAGCTCGACGTCGCCCTTGTGGCCGTGCATGATCGGCCGCACCGACTCCAGCGCCTGCTCGACGCGCTCGGTGAGCGAGACGGGGTGGAGGTCGTGGACGAGCAGCACGCTGCGCACCAGCTCGTCTGCCGCGAAGTCACCAAACAGAGCAGCGCCGCCGTCAGGCTGCTCCGCGACCGCATCGAGGATGCGATGCAGCGCGTCGCCGTGCAGCTCGAGGACCGCGCCGATCAACTCCTCAACACGTGCGCGCGCTGCCGCGTCGGGGAGCTGCTGCAGCTCCCCGACCAGCTCGTCGATCCGCGCCATCCGTCCCGCGAACTCTCCATCAGGGCCGCCGGACGGCGGGCTGTACGCAGCGGCTGTCAGTGGGTGCCACCAAAGGTGGGCGAGTGCTTGCGCTCCAACACCTTGCCATCGCCGAGGTACATGTGCACCCCGCACGGGAGGCAGGGATCGAAGCTGCGCACGGCGCGCATGATGTCGATTCCCTTGAAGTTGTCGGGGCCGTTCTCCTCGAAGATCGGCGTGTTCTGCACCGAGTCTTCGTACGGTCCCGGCGTGCCGTAGCTGTCCCGTGGGGTCGCGTTCCACGGGGTCGGCGGGTAGGGGTGGTAGTTGGCGATCTTGCCCTCGCGGATGACCACGTGGTGCGACAGGACGCCGCGGACAGCCTCGTGGAAGCCGCAGCCGATGGCCTCGTCCGGCACCTCGAACGGGGTGAACGTGTCGGTGCGCCCGGCGTGCAGCTCCTCGAACGCCTTCTCGATGAAGTGCAGCGCCGCCGCCGCCGAGTACGCTTGGAAGTAGGTGCGCGCGCGGTCACGCTCGATGGCGTTGCTCCACTTGGGCACGTGCCACTCGAACTCCACCTCGGGCTTGGTCTGCGTCTTGGGCAGGTAGATCTTGGTGCTGTGGCCAGTCGCCTTGACGTAGCCGAAGTCCACGAGCCCGGCCAGGGAGGTGGCCAGCAGCCGCGCGAAGGCGCCGCCGCCGGTGTCCATAGCGAGGTGCTCGCCGTTGTGGAGCCAGCGCGGGCACATCACCCAGCTGTACTTGTCGTCGAAGTCGCGCTTCTGCGGCCGCGGCAACGTGGTCTGGTTCCACGGGTGACGCTGGTCGACGGGGTTGCCGAGCGGATCCTTGGTGACGAACGTCTCCGAGTTTGCCCAGTCGTCGTAGTACGAGTGGCCGAGCAGGATGCGGATGTTGAGGTTGATGTCCACCAGGTCCGTGGTGACCAGCTTGCCGTCGACCACGCACCCTGGGGTGACGAACATCGCCTTGCCCCACTCGCCCATGCGCTTGTAGGTGTAGTCGCACACCGCCGGGTCATTGAACGAGCCCCAGCAGACAGTGTCCATGCGGCGCCGCCCGACCTCCTCGTACCCGGGGAGCGCCTCGTAGAAGAAGTCGAAGATGTCGTCGTGCAGCGGCACGACCTTCTTCATGAACTCCACGTACTTCATCAGACGCACGAGGTAGTCGGTGAAGAGCTGCACCGTGGGGACCGTGCCGACGCCGCCCGGGTACAGGGTGGACGGATGGACGTGTCGTCCCTCCATCAGGCAGAACATCTCGCGCGTGTAGCGGCTGACGTGCAGCGTCTCGCGGTAGAACTCACCGGTGAAGGGGTTGAGCGCGCGCATGATGTCGGCGATGGTTCGGTAGCCGTGGTCACCGGCGTGAGGCGAGGGCGTGTTCTCGGCCTTGGCCAGGACGCTCGGGTTGGTCTCCTTCACCATCTGCTCGCAGAAGTCGACCATCAGCAGGTTGTCCTGGAAGATGTTGTGGTCGAACATGTACTCGGCCGCTTCACCGAGGTTCACGATCCACTCTGCGATGGCCGGGGGCTTGATGCCGAAGGCCATATTCTGCGCGTAGGTCGCGCAGGTGGCGTGGTTGTCGCCGCAGATGCCACAGATACGGCTGGTGATGAAGTGCGCGTCGCGCGGGTCCTTGCCCTTCATGAAGATGCTGTAGCCGCGGAAGATCGACGACGTGCTGCGACAGTCGGCGACAACGCGGTTGGCGAAGTCGATCTTGGTGAAGATGCCGAGGCTGCCGACGATGCGCGTGATCGGGTCCCAGGAGACCTCGGTCAATGTTCCAGATTTTGGGGTCCCCCCCTTCTGCATGACTGTCGCCATCGGTGGTTTTCTCCTAACTTCTACGAAGGACGGTTGAAGGACTTGGCGACGCCGCCGGTCTGCGGCTTGTAGCCGGTGGTCAGCTCAGGCCTGTTGTGGCGCCACTTCGGTTCCTTGTTGACCGTGTTGTTGGTCATGGTGCGCAGACCGCGGATCGTCTTTCCGTAGGTGGCGATGGCTTTCGATGAGATCTTGGCGCCGGGCGGCTCGTCCATGAACGGCATGAACTTGTCGGGGAAGCCCGGCATCGTGCAGCCGATGCAGATGCCGCCGACGTTCGGACAACCGCCGATGCCGGCCATCCAGCCGCGCTTGGTCACGTTGCAGTTGACGACCGGTCCCCAACAGCCGAGCTTCACGATACATTTCGGAGAGCCGTACTCGTGAGCGAAGTCGGCTTGCTCGTAGTAGCCGGCGCGGTCACAGCCCTCGTGGACAGTTTTGCCGAATAGCCACGTCGGCCGCAGCGCTTTGTCCAACGGAATCATCGGCGCCAGTCCTGCCACCTGGTAGAGCAGGTAGAGCAGCGTTTCCATGAAGTTGTCTGGCTGGACAGGGCAGCCCGGTACGTTGACGATGGGAATGCCGGCCTTGGAGCGCCAGTCCCAGCCAAGGTAGTCGGCCAGACCCATGCAGCCGGTCGGATTGCCGGCCATCGCATGAATGCCGCCGTAGGT